>NZ_JBSRVI010000157.1:0-18383 GCF_055134445.1 Arcticibacterium sp. | reverse complement strand
GTGGACAGAACCCCGTCCTTTATCACCTTGTGTTTTTCAAAGCATTTTTTAAAGATATGTACTTCGTCAAATTCTTCGACAAACTTATTTTCAAAAAATACAGACCTTATATGTACGGAGCTTTTGAAAACAAACACATGCTTTATACGCCTATTCATAACGACTTTATTTTCCAAGGATATATTGATCAAATCAAGCAAGATTCTTTAGCATATTATGACCGTGACATTTTTTATGAAAGAAGTAAAGAAGAGCTCACAGCCAGTGCCGGAATTAAACCCTATCAGGTCGATTATTTGAGAGAAATGAAGGCCATTTTTGATAAACATAATACAAACTATAAGATAGTTTTTGGACCAAATTACGACCAGAAAAAGGTCAATTCAGAAGATTTGGCTATTGTTAATGAGATTTTTGGGAACACGAATATTTATGATTTCACCGGTCAAAATGAATTGACAAATCCACTACCCAATTATTACGAAATCTACCATTATAAACCGACGGTGGCGAGAAAGGTGATGGAGGAAATTTACAGATAAAGTTTGAAGAATATTTTTTTCATCTTTTTTACCTGTATGGCAAAAAACTTCCAAACTAAAATTTAGAAGTTCTCATAAACGCAAATAAAACCGCTATTCCTATTTTACTCCTTGGCCTAAGAGAGCACATTTCTACAGAATAGTTTCATAACATTTTAAACCCGGATTATGCGTTGGGGAATCGTTATGAGAAGTTAAATTTCTATAAATCAGACAATTAAAGGGAATTAGGATAGCATGGTTATGGTGATTTCCTTTAATTGGATTTACGTACTGATTTGAAGCAATTTAGCTACGGTCCCGATAAAATCGGGAGATTACCTAATGCATAAAAATGTAAAAGCCCTAGCAGGGCGAAATGTGAATAGCAACAAACTTCATTTAGCAATGACAAGTCCCTGCGGGGCGACATATTTCTAGTTCATGAATACCAAGTCCCGTAGAAACCATATATCGGCAAAAAAATACATCCAAAAAACTTATAAAATCCCCTAAGGATAAGATGTTGGTAAAAATGATATATCTTATGTGACAACTCTCACTTGAGGCTAGTTTAGTTGTACCTAATTTTAGTGCTTAATAAAGTATTAGCAATTGAAACAAGATGAAAAATTAATCAAAGAGGGTACCATCACCCTCAATATTCTCAAGCTCTTACTATTGCTTTTAGTAGGGCTATTTCCTATTTCAAAATTCTATATATTCCTTTCAGAAAATTGGCCTAAAGAAGCTGAAATTCCGGAGCATATCACGCCTCTTTATGAGCCCGTTCAAAAATTAGCTTCTGCTCCTATGGCATGGAGAATGCACAATAATGAATTGATAAAATATGGAGAGGAATTAATTCGGAATACGGCCTATTATATCGGCTTCAATGGAACAGAAAAACAAATCACAAACGGACTCAATTGTCAGAATTGCCATTTGGATGGGGGACAAAAACCTTGGGGAAACAATTATCTTTCTGTTGCCGCAAACTACCCTCAAATAAGGAAACGTTCGGGTAAGGAAACCGACGTTTATGGTAGAATTAATGGATGTCTACAACGTAGTTTGAATGGCTCGTCTATGGACAGTACAGAAAAAGAGATGAAAGCCATGGCAGCCTATATTCTTTGGCTTGGGCAAGATGTTCCCAAAGGTAAAATGGCCAAAGGTTCAAAAATTTACCCCCTTGACTTTTTAGACAGAGCGGCAGATCCAATTGCTGGAAAACCAGTTTATGAAAGCAAATGTGCCAGTTGCCATCAAAGCAATGGAGAAGGTATTTTAGCCGTAAATGGCAGAAGTTTCACCTATCCTCCTCTATGGGGTTCACTATCCTATAATGACGGAGCTGGACTTTTTAGAAACTCCAAATTTGCGGGGTATATAAAAATGAATATGCCATTTGGAGTAAGTCACGAAAACCCACAACTCAGCGATGAAGAAGCTTGGGATTTAGCCGCTTATGTGAACAGTATGCCCAGACCAGAAAAAGACAAAGCGAACGACTGGCCAAATATAGCTGATAAACCCCTTGACCATCCTTTCGGCCCATTTGCTGACCCCTTCCCTGAAAGCCAGCATAAATATGGACCATTTAAACCTATCCAAAACTGGTACGAAAATCAAAAAACAAAACAATGAAAAAAGTAATCCTCCTTGCCCTAATCACATTTGCGAGTATCGGTGTAAAAGCTCAAGATAAGCACAAAATCGTATTTCAGTTGGCCACTGCCGATGAGAAAGAACAAAGCTCACTAACCAGGCAATTGAATAATGTGCTTAACTATTGGCCGGAAGCAGAAATTGAAGTCGTCGTTCATAGTGGGGCTATAGAATTTATGATGAATGAAAAAAGTGTCGCCAAAGAAGCCATCCTTAAAAACATGAAACGTGGGGTTGTTTTTGCCGTTTGCCAAAACACCATGAAAGGCCATAATGTGACTAAAGAAGAGATCATTCCGGGTGCCATTTTTGTACCTGTAGGCATTGCAGAAATTGTACTAAAACAAGAAAGCGGCTTCTCTTATCTCAAAGCGGGATATTGAGTCCGTTTTAAAATATAGACATGTGACAAAAGTTACATCTTTTCACTTTTGGCCGCTTTAGCTTTGTAAATCGGAGAAAAGCAACCTTTAATACTTTTTGTGAAAGCATTATTACACTTCATCGTGGCATTTTTATGGGTCTTTCATGTTTCTGCCCAGCAGGTAGAACATGAAAGCCTTGCTCAATTTTTGGCCAAAGGCAAGGTAAGCGGTAAAACTCGTTTTTACTTTATGGCTACGGACAATGAGGCTCCATTAAGTGATTATCACGCCTTGGGATTAGGAACAGGTATTGGGTACACCACTCCTACTTTTAAAGGTTTCTCTGCTGGAATAAGTGGCTATTTTATGCTAAACGCCGCTTCTTCGGATTTATCCATATTAGACCCGACCACCCAAAACCCCAACCGGTATGAGCTAGGTTTATTTGATGTGACAGAGCCAGAAAACAAAAATAATTTATCACGACTTGAGAATCTGTATATTCAGTTTGAGAAAAAAAGCTTCAAGGTCAAATACGGTCAGTATGTTCCTAATTACCTTTTCCTCAACCCTCAAGATGGCAGAATGAGCCCAACGATGGTAAGAGGCTTAGAGGCCAATTGGAAAAGTGAAAATTCAAAATTGATATTAGCCTTTATTCATGGAATTTCTCCTCGCTCCACAGTTAGATGGTATAGGGTATCTGATACATTCGGTATTTATCCAAGTGGAAGAGCCACAGATGGTTCGGCGGCTAGTTATCAAGGAAACATCCAGACTCCTGGAATCCTAATGGCGGAATGGAATCACAAAATAGAAAAAGGAATTCTTTTAAAGCTAGGCTCCATGTCTGTTTTAGATGTTTTTCAAACGTGGTATACCAATTTAGAGACCGAAAATAATGGTTGGAAATTCAATGCAATGGGAATATATCAGCACCCATTAAAAGCAAAGACCAATCAATCTTACATAGATAAAGACGAAAAATCACTCGCCTTTAGCACTCAGATAGCAAAAGAAATCAATCAATGGCAGGCCAGTATCAACTATACAAGGATAGCTGATAAAGGCCGGTTTTTGATGCCACGGGAATGGGGACGGGAGCCCTTTTACACCTTCTTGCCTAGAGAAAGAAATGAAGGAGCGTCAGACACACATGCTGCCAGTATTAAAGTCAACCATTCACTGACCGAGCGTCTTTCTTTTAACCTTGGTTTAGGGAAATATTGGCTTCCAGACCCATCTGATGCAAGTAAAAACAAATATGCCATGCCCACTTATTACCAATTAAATGCCGAAGCAAATTACGTCTTCAACGGCTGGCTGGAAGGGGGTTCATTAAAAACAATATTTGTCAGAAAAACAGGTACTGAAGACAGCTATGACAGCCCGAAAATAATCTTTAACAAAGTGAATATGAGCACTTTGAATATCATTTTTAATTACACTTTTTAATCAATTACTAAAGTATGTTTGAGTTATTAAAACAACCATGGCCATGGTATGTGGCCGGACCATTAATTGGCCTAACGGTACCATTATTATTACTCTTAGGTAATAAATCACTGGGTATTTCTTCTTCCTTAAGGCATGTATGTGCCATGTGCATTCCAGCTGGAATTTCCTTCTTTGACTACAACTGGCGAAAAGAAGTTTGGAATTTATTTTTTGTGGTGGGCATTGCTGGTGGAGCCTTCTTGGCCACCTATTTCTTAAGCAATCCCTATCCCATAGAAATCGGTGAGCGTACACATCAATTGTTGCTTTCTTACGGAATAACAGACTTTTCTGGACTAATCCCAAATGAATTATTTGGTACTGCTCAGATATTATCTCTTAAAGGGCTCATTTTCTTTGTTATCGGCGGGTTCATGGTTGGTTTTGGTACTAGATACGCAGGTGGATGCACCAGTGGACACACCATCATGGGCTTGTCTAACTTACAATGGCCATCTTTAGTAGCCACTTGCTGCTTTATGGTTGGTGGTGTTATCATGACTCATTTAATTCTTCCTCACATTTTTAAACTTTTTTAATAATGAATAATACACTAGAAAAACGACCGGAAGCCTGCGAAGCACCAAACTCATCTAGAGAAAACGAAAGCTTCTTTTCAAATCTTAAATACCTCTTTATTGGAGCCATGTTTGGTGTTGTTTTCATCAAAGGAGAGATAGTTTCTTGGTTTAGAATTCAAGAAATGTTCCTTTTTGACAGTTTCCACATGTATGGTGTAATTGGTTCCGCCGTCATTACAGGAATTATATCTGTTTGGCTTATCAAAAAGTTTAATATCAAAACTATTTATGGTGAGCAAGTAGTCATAAATCCCAAGAAATTTAACAAGGGACAAATCTACGGTGGTCTCATCTTCGGATTAGGTTGGGCACTTACAGGAGCTTGCCCTGGGCCACTTTATGCACAACTAGGTGCTGGTTATATGGCCATTGGTGTAACGGTGCTTTCTGCTATAGCTGGCGTATGGATTTTCGGAAAATTCAGAGATAAATTACCCATGTAAACAGCCGGCTTTGTGACATGCGTCACAGCATTCCGATAATGGAGTAAGTAAGTTTGTATTAGATAATCACAAAGACTAAAAGATGACAGAAATAATAGGATATGCATTGGCCACAGTAATAGGAATAAGTTTAGGACTTATTGGTGGTGGTGGTAGCATATTAACACTTCCGATACTGGTTTACCTTTTGGCTATCAATCCGGTTTTGAGTACTGCGTATTCGCTGTTCATTGTTGGTTCTACCTCTTTAGTGGGCTCTTTTAGCTATATGAAGAAAGGTTTAGTCAACTATAAAACGGCTATCATATTTGCGATACCATCGTTCATTGCTGTTTTCTTGACTAGAAAATACCTGATGCCTGCGGTCCCAGATGAGTTGTTCAGTATTGGAAACTTTTTGGTAGATAAAGACCTAGGTATCATGGTGCTCTTTGCACTGGTCATGTTAATGGCTTCCTATTCTATGATTACCGATAATAAGCCAGAGGCAAAGGAAAACACGGAATTAAAATATAATTATCCACTCATAGCCATAGAAGGATTGGTGGTAGGAACGTTGACAGGTGTGGTAGGTGCAGGAGGAGGCTTTCTGATTATTCCGGCATTGGTGCTCTTGGTTAGGTTGCCTATGAAAATGGCGGTAGGAACTTCCCTTTTAATCATAGCCGCAAAATCACTCATTGGCTTTATGGGAGACCTTGGAAACCAAGCCATCGACTGGAAATTTCTATTCATATTCACTGGACTTTCCATACTAGGAATATTCGTTGGCACCTATTTGACCAAATTTATTCCTGGCAAAAAATTGAAAAAATCATTCGGCTGGTTTGTGCTGCTAATGGCGGTTTATATACTAGTGAAAGAAATTATACTATAAACTTAATACAGATTTAAAGAGTTATTAAACTAATAAATATTACAACTATGAAGATAGAACAGATATATACGGGTTGCCTTGCTCAAGGTGCTTATTACATTGAAAGTGAAGGAGAAGTGGCCATTATTGACCCATTACGTGAAGTACAGCCTTATATCACAAAAGCAGAAAAAGAAGGAGCTAAGATAAAATACGTTTTCGAGACTCATTTCCATGCAGATTTTGTTTCTGGACATTTAGATTTATCTCAAAAATCAGGTGCACCTATAATTTACGGACCAAACGCAGTTACCGGCTTTGATGCCATTATAGCCACGGATGGACAAATCTTTGAATTAGGGAAAATCAAAATAAAGGTTTTGCATACTCCTGGGCACACCATGGAATCTACTTCTTACCTTTTAATAGACGAAGCGGGTAAAGAAACAGCACTTTTTAGCGGAGATACGCTGTTTATAGGTGATGTAGGAAGACCAGATTTAGCACAAAAATCAGATTTAACTATTCAAGATTTAGCAGGTCATTTATTTGATTCTCTAAGAAACAAAATCATGGTTTTGCCAGATGATGTTACGGTATATCCAGCTCACGGTGCGGGTTCAGCCTGCGGCAAAAACATGAGTAAGGAAACTACGGATACGTTGCTTAATCAAAAAAATACGAATTACGCTTTAAGAGCCAATATGACCAAGGAAGAATTTATCAAGGAAGTGACAGACGGCCTTGCTCCTCCTCCACAGTATTTCCCTGAAAACGTAAAAATGAATAAGGAGGGTTATGAGTCTATTGATACCGTAATGGATAGAGGAGCTCAGGCTTTAAGTCCAATTGCTTTTGAGGCTGCTGCCAATGAAACTGGTGCTGTGGTTTTAGACACCCGTGACCCACAAGAATTTGGAGCTGGTTTTGTTCCAAATTCCATCAATATTGGACTCAATGGTCAATTTGCCCCTTGGGTGGGTGCGTTGATTCCAGATTTGAAACAAGAAATTTTATTAATCACAGAAGCTGGAAAAGAAGAAGAAACGGTGATACGCCTTGCCAGAGTGGGATATGACAATACCTTAGGATACCTAAAAGGTGGTTTTGAGGCTTGGAAAACTTCGGGTGCAGAAACAGACAGCATTGTGTCCATTGACGCCAAAGAACTGTCTGAAAGAATGACTGGTGAAGAAATAAACGTGATAGACGTTAGAAAACCTAGCGAATACGAAGCCGAGCATATAGAAGATGTGGCTAATTTTCCATTGGACTTCATCAATGATAACATGGCAGAACTAAACAGAGACAAAGCCTATACCATACACTGTGCAGGTGGCTACCGCTCTATGATGGCAGCCAGCATTTTAAAAGCCAGAGGTTTTGAAGTAGTGGACGTAAAAGGAGGCTTTGCAGCCATCGATAAGTCAGGACTTTTTAAGACAACGGCATTTGTTTGTCCTAGTACTTTAAAGTAAATTCTGAGCAATTACTAATATGAATCTAAAAAGCTAAACCGAAAGGTTTGGCTTTTTTTTGGGTAAGGGTTCTTGTTTTCTATATGAGAGCTGATATCTAAGAAATGTCTAGTCACCTGAAATCGGCGGGCATTCCTGACGAAATCCCACTAAAACCTTTAGCATTTAAAGAAAGTGGTAAACCCTTTTTAACCCATATCCGTTTATTAGGACATAGAACTCAAAATAGTCCAAATGAACTCGCTATTAGAAAAGTACTTATACACTAGAAAACACTCCGAAAAGCTCTGTGCACCATTAAATCATGAAGATTATGTGCCTCAGAGTGCCGAATTTGCCAGCCCACCTAAATGGCATTTAGCCCATATTACTTGGTTTTGGGAAGAAATGGTTTTGCTTAAATACGTGAAGGATTATCAAGTTTTTGACCCTTCTTACAGATTTCTATTTAACAGCTACTACAACTCGGTAGGAGACAGACTAAAAAGAAATGAAAGAGGTTTAATTAGCCGACCAAACGTTCCCACCGTCTATGAGTTCAGAAAATATGTGGATGGGTACATGATCGAGCTTTTGCAACAAGAAACCTCTGAAGAACTTAAAAACTTAGTACACTTGGGCATCAACCATGAGCAGCAACATCAAGAGCTACTACTGACCGACTTAAAATATACTTTTTCTAAGAATCCTACTTATCCTGTTTTTACAAAAGAACCTCTAATTGACACTCAAAACGAGGAGTCTGGATGGTTAGAAATCCCAGAGGGTGTTTATGAAATAGGTCACCATTCAAATGACTTCTGTTTTGATAATGAACTTGGCAGGCATAAGGTATATTTAAATCCATATGAAATAGCCCAAAACCTTGTCACCAACGGCGAGTTTATAGCATTTCTAAACAGTGGAGCCTACCATAAATCAGAATATTGGTTGGACGAAGGCTGGGCTTGGATTCAGGAGCATAAAATTGAAAAGCCACTTTATTGGTATTTTGTAGAAGACGGATGGTGGCATTACACCTTAGCGGGTTTACAGAAGGTAAATCACGAAAGCATACTTTCACACATTTCCTTCTACGAAGCGGCGGCTTACGCACAATGGAAAGGCTGCCGCTTACCTACCGAATTTGAATGGGAAATAGCTTCCAAATATTTAAAATGGGGCCAACGATGGGAATGGACAAATTCTGCCTATCTCCCCTACCCTAATTTTGCGATAGCTGAAGGAGCAGTTGGCGAATACAATGGCAAATTCATGATGAACCAGATGGTGCTTCGTGGTGCTTCTGTGGCCACTGCCGAAGGGCATAGCAGACCTACCTACCGTAATTTTTTTCCACCTAACACCCAATGGCAATTCTCTGGAATTCGATTAGCCAAATAATATTGCAATGAGTCAATTCGAAAAAGACGTTCACGATGGCCTTAGTCAATCGCCCAAATTTCTTTATTCTAAATATTTCTATGATAAGATAGGCGACGAGCTGTTTGTGCAAATTATGAACATGCCAGAATACTATCTCTTTAATGCCGAATTTGAAATATTTAGCGAGCAAAATCAGCAAATTATCAGTGCTTTAAAAATAAATCCTGATTTGTATTTTGAACTCATAGAGTTAGGGGCGGGAGACGGTACCAAAACCAAACAACTATTAAAGTCTTTAGTGGCAGCGAATTATAGTTTTGACTATATGCCAGTGGACATTTCTGAAAATGCCTTAGAAAATTTGGAGACATCACTAAAAAATGAAATCCCCAGCCTTTCCGTAAAAACGAAACAAGGAGACTATTTTGAGGTACTTGGTGCTCTAAAAGACTCCCATCATCCAAAGGTTGTTTTATTTTTAGGTTCAAATATTGGCAACCTGCTAGACCAAAGTGCACATGATTTCATCCATGAACTTGGTGCCTGCCTTAGTACCGACGACAAGCTCTATCTGGGAGTTGACCTAATTAAACCTGTAGATATTGTCCTGCCCGCATATAACGATGCAGCGGGAATTACCGCCAGATTTAATCTTAACCTTTTACATAGAATAAATATAGAATTAGGAGGTAATTTCTGCTTAGAGAAGTTTATTCATAAACCAGAATACACAGAAGAAGAGGGTATTGCGAGGAGTTTTTTAGAATGTACAAAAGACCATAAAGTGCTTATCGCAAATAAGAGCTATCATTTTACGAAAGGAGAAAAAATCCACACAGAAATTTCTAGAAAATACAATGACGATATCATGAGAAAAATTCTAAGCAATACTGATTTTAAAATGATTCATAAATTAACGGATTCTAAAAAGCTCTTTGCCAACTATGTTTTGGAAAGAGCTTAATTTAACCCGCTTTATGCCTCGCGATAGCTATCGGGACCGTAGCTAAATTGCTTCAAATAAGTTCGTAAACGCACTTAAATTCAATTACCAGAACCCTTCGGCATTAGCTCAGGATAAACCGCTATGCTAATCTCGTTTAAATACCTGATTTATTACACTTTAAAACTCATTACAATTCTCCAATGCATATACCGAGTTTAAAGGCTCATTCACTTTCTAATTTGGAAAGGTTCTTATTACATATAGAGTAACCGGTATATTCTGTCTTCAAAAGCTATTGAATAAGTCGGAAAAATATTACTTTTTTGAAACTCAAAGAGTGCAGCATTCGAGCCATTCTAAATCAACCTAGTACAATGAAAAAACACAAATTAGTCTTGACATTAATTGCCATAGGCATTTCCTTTATTTCTAACGCACAATCTATTAAAAACGGTAAATTATTTCTCAATGAAGAGGGTTCCAAATGGGTGAAACTCACCATGCTCAATCAAGTATGGCTAAGACAAACCGACAATAACCCAGGAAGTACGCTTTTTGGCTACAGCAAGGCATCCAGTACCAATATTGGCATAAGAAGATACCGGGTTCAGTTTTTGGGTCAGTTAACAGATAGAGTCTTCTTTTATTCGCAATTTGGAGAGAACAACTTCAGTGCCTCTGCCGATAGAAAATTGGGCTTCTTTGTTCATGACGCCATTGGCGAATATGCCATAGATAAAGAAAAATTAAGTCTAGGAGCCGGACTTACGGCTTGGAGCGGTCTTTCTCGCTTTTCCTCTCCTTCTGTAGGCTCTATTTTAGGGGTAGACGCTCCATTATTTCTTCAAAGTACCAATGACGTCACAGACCAGTTTTTAAGAAAGCTATCGGTTTATGCTAAAGGTAAATTGGGTAAACTAGATTATAGATTAACGATGGCTGAGCCCATGGCCATTCAGAAATCAAATGGTTATAATGCCAAAGTAACATCACAGTCCGACTTCTCTTCTAGACCAGCTAAAAAACAATGGAATGGTTATTTTATGTATCAGTTCAAAGACCAAGAGTCTAATATGACCCCTTATAATACTGGTACCTACATGGGAAATAAATCGGTCTTTAATATTGGAGCAGGCTTTGTTTATCAACCAGATGCCATGTGGCATTCTGCCTCTAATGGCTTAGATACCATAAGTACCAACATGGTACAGCTAGCAGCAGATATTTTTTATGATGCCCCCATTCATGAAAATGGATCTTCTATTAGCCTTTATGGAAACTATACGCATTTCGACTTTGGCCCGAACTATTATAGAAATCTGGGTGCCATGAACCCAACCAATGGTACCACTAATACCGACCTGTTAAACGGTACAGGAAACAACTTCCCTGCATACGGTACTGGCGATGTTCTTTATGCACAAGCCGGCTATAAGTTGAAAGATAATCTAATAGGCCAGACCACTTTAATGCCTTATGTTTCTATTCAGCATGCCAATTATGAACGATTAAAAGACCCAGTAAACTTCACGGATGTTGGCGTTACTTGGTTGCTTTCCGGGCAGACATCTAAGTTAACTGCGGCCTACCAAAGTAGACCACTTTATGATAATGCTGGGGAAAAAATTGACAGAAAAGGAAGTTTCATTTTACAGTACCAAGTCTATTTCAATTGATATTTTTGATATTAGATTTTGAGGTTAACTGAAAAAGCTCCAGAGATTTATTCTTTGGAGTTTTTTTTTATGCCTTTAAAATATAATGCTGCTTAGGTTGATTCTTTCTAAAAAAGACGATTCCCATCTGAAAAAAATCTAGACTTAAACTCACTTCTGGATGTTCCTTTATCTCATTCCAAGCTTTTTTCATGCCATCTGACCAATAGATATCATCAAAAACAAAACAGCTATTTTCATGAGCTTTTGCCAAACAAAGTCTGAAATATTCTAAAGTAGGGGCATATTGATGATTGGCATCAAAAAAAACGAAATCCAATGGGGGCATTTGATGAAGGCAATACTTAAGGGAATCGTTGATATCACCTAGCATCGGTGTAATGTTATAAAGTGCGAGTTTATTAAAGCCTTCTTTAGCCACTTTCAATGTCTCTGGACAACCTTCAAAGGTATAAACTTTACCATATTTAGCAGTTTTAGACATCAAAGCCGTAGTTATTCCTAATGAGGTTCCTAACTCTACAATGGTTTTGTAATCATATTTAGAAATTATTCTGGATAATATCCCCGACCACTTCTCTGATTTTTTAGCCTTTTTTGCTATCTCAGAAACCGTTTTATATGCTTTGTTAGAATATTTAGAGCCAGCTCCTAAATCGTTGATTTTTATTTCTCTCTTATCTTTTAATAGACTTTTCCTTAATGCTTTAATATCCGCATCGTCAATGTTAAGTTTTTTATCTTTTATAACGTCTACATAAAATTCAAAAACGAAGGGAGAATGGAGCGAATGCTCGTTTTTAGCTTGGAAAGCATGATTCAGGAAATCCTTTATCATTAATTTTGAGAAAATGGCGTAAGTAGATTAAACTCAGGAATATTGACTTCAAATCGTTTCCCGTCTAAAGACCTTTCCATCATAAAAGTGCCGAACATCTTTCCTAAAGTAGTTGAAAGATTACATCCAGATACGTATTTATGTTCTTGCCCAGGCTCTATAATGGGCTGCACACCTATAACGCCCTCGCCCTGAACCTCTCTTTTAAAACCACTGGCATCTACGATATGCCAATGTCTGCTTAATAATTGGATAGTGTGCGTACTGTTGTTCTCAATAGAAATTTCGTAAGCGAATACAAAATTCATCTGCCGCGGACTAGAGTAGTACGGCTGATACTTCGTTTTCACACTAACTTTAACACCTTCTGTAACTGCTGTAACCATTTTTTAACAATTATCTAAAACAAAAATAAGTAATTTAGCCTATTCAAAAAACGTACCTACACCTCAAGAAGTATGGCAATAAAAATAGAGCAGAGTTGGAATATAGCCCTTGAACAAGAATTTAGCAAACCTTATTTCAATAACTTGATAGATTTTGTAAAAAAAGAATATGCTCAAAACCTATGCTACCCTCCTGCCAAACTAATTTTTAACGCTTTCGACAGCTGCCCTTTTAATACTACAAAGGTAATAATACTTGGTCAAGATCCATACCATGGTGTTAATCAAGCACATGGTTTATGCTTTTCTGTTAATGACAATGTACCTTTTCCTCCATCATTAAGAAATATCTTCAAAGAATTGCGAGATGACATTGGTAAAGAAATTCCAGCATCTGGCAATCTACAACACTGGGCAAACCAAGGTGTGCTTATGCTTAACGCCACGCTTACCGTTAAAGCAGGCCAATCGGGCTCTCATCAGAAGAAAGGCTGGGAAACCTTTACGGACGCTGTAATAGATACATTGAACAAAGAGAAAGAAGGTCTGGTTTTTATGCTTTGGGGTAATTATGCCCAGAACAAAGGTAAATTTATAGATGAAAAAAAGCACCTGGTTTTAAAAGCAAAGCACCCTTCTCCCCTCTCAGCCAATTTCGGCGGCTGGTTTGGTCAAAAACACTTTTCTCAGTGTAACACCTATTTAAAAAACTTAGATAAGCCAGATATCAAATGGTAGAAGATAATGACCTAAATGGTTTTCATGCTCTATCAAAATACTCCAAACAAAAAAAGCGACCTCCTTCCGGAAGTCGCTTTCAATAATCATCAACCTTTTCTTACTTAATTAAGCTGAAAAGTCTTTTCCATCTAATCTTGTTTAAGAAACTGCCTTCAGAGTCTATAGACATCCAAATAAACACCGCTTTTCCTACGATATGATCTCCTGGTACAAAACCCCAAAAACGGCTATCGTCAGACTCATAACGGTTATCTCCCATCATGAAATAATAATCTTGATTAAAGGTATATTCCGTAATGGCAACACCATCAATATAAACCTTTCCATCTTTTACTTCTGCGTTCTCATTATGGTCAAAAGTGGTAATAACACCTTTATATAAAGCAAAGTTTTTTTCGTCGGTTAAGTCTATAGTCATTCCTTTTTTAGGAATAGTCACAGGACCAAAATTGTCTCTGTTCCAGTTCAACAAATCTGGTCTATAAGGAAAACTTTTATAGGGTGTGGCTTCGTCGCCAGCTTCTATGATGTCTGGATAAATATTAGAGATAAAATCCAAACTGTTCAAATTATCTACGGCACTTTCTGTAGCATTAATGGCATAATAATACTTGCCTTCCTGTGTTCCAGAACCTCTTTCTGTTACATCATATTTTTTCCAAAGGTTCGGATTAATATTTGTGGAGCTTTCCACGGTATACCATTTCTGAAGACCCGCAGGGTTTTCTACAGCCTTATCATTTACATATACTTGAGCATCTTTAACACTTACCACGTCTCCAGCTATACCAATACACCTCTTAATATAATTGGTTCTTAAATCCACTGGATATTTGTCGAAACCACCAAACTGGTCTGGTCTTTCAGGGCATCCGGGATAGTTAAACACCACCACATCATTATTTTTCACCGAAGTAAAACCAGGCAATCTATAATTTGGAAGCTGAATGAGCGTAGAGTAAGATGGAATCTCCGTAAACCATATTTTTTGATGTGTCAATGGCACTTGTAAAATCGTTTTTGGCGTACGTGTACCATAATGCATCTTACTCACAAAAAGGAAATCATTGACCAAAAGGCTTTTCTCCATAGAACCCGTAGGAATGGTATAAGCCTCTAAAAACATCCATCTAATTAAGGTTGCGGCCACTACCGCAAACAGTACGGAATCAAACCATTCTCTAATTGGACCTTTCTTTTTTTTATCTTTTTCTGTTGCCATCTAGCTATTAAAATTTTGGCGAAACTAATTCAATTATTTCAATAAATCCTTACAAAAAAGGAGGAAGGGTGTATATCGGTGTTAAAAACCCAGCATTTCTTCCATTCCCACTACTCCTTTCTCTTTTTGTATCCACTCAGCCGCTATCACCGCACCAAGAGCAAAACCTTGTCTACTTTTGGCTTCATGTTTTATTTCTATCTCATCTACATCAGAAATATACTTGATAGTGTGCGTACCTGGCACTTTCCCTTCTCTGATACTCCATATCGGTACTTCATTTTCCGACGGAATAGCCTGATTCACCCAAGTGTCTTTGGTATCGTTATTTTCCATAATACCTTCTGCCAATGTAATGGCCGTTCCACTTGGAGAATCCAGTTTTTCGGTATGATGAATTTCACTGCTGGTAATTTCGTATTGGTTATGGCCATTCATCAGTTTCGCTAATTGTTTATTTAACTGGAAAAACAAATTGACCCCAACGCTGTAGTTACTGGCATAGAAAAAGGTAGCCCCATTGCTATTACATAGCTCTTCTATTTCTGTTTTATGCTCTAACCAACCCGTGGTTCCAGAAACTGTTTTTAAACCCGCACCCATACAGAACTTTAAATTCTCATAAGCCGAAGAAGGAGAACTGAACTCAATCACGGCATCCGTATTATCAGGGCTGATTTTTCCCCTATCATCCAGATTAGAAACATCTATTTTGAACGATATGGTGTGTCCTCGGGCTATGGCAATTTGCTCAATCACCTTTCCCATTTTACCATATCCTAATAATGCTATTCTCATATCCACTTAATTATAAATCCTTAAAATCAAACTATTAACACCTTAAAAATCTCGCCTTTTGTTCAACTCATCAAACCAGAAGCAAATGATCGCTTTACTTAAAATTAAATGCCAACTTAATGCCAGAGGCGTGCATGCCAAATGTCTCTGGGCCTGCCGGAGAAATTTTCCAAGAAATATCTTCCGACATATCAAAGGTTTTTAAATGAGCAGCCACATTAGCTTCTAAAGCAAAAAATAACCAACCCGCCGCAAAACCTATCACAGAGGCATCTCTCCATCTTCTATACTGGTCTTTGGCAGATTTAAAGGTACTTGCATCAAAAGAACCTATCACATCTGCCCCTTCTGTCTCGTGGGCAATAAAATAAACTTCCTCATTTCCTTTCTTTGTTTCTCCATAAACCAATCCTTTCTTCTCCTCCAAAGTATACTGAACGCCTTCGGAATTTTGAAGATAAAAAGTGCTATTGTCTTTATCGTTTGATAGATAAAATAGAAAGGAACTTGATAATGCATTGGTGGCCGTTAAATCGGTATCGTCCTTAAAAACCAATCCACGACTTAATAAAGTAGCTCTAGTATAATGACCTAAATACTTTTTGTATCTCTTATTATTGGTGTATGCTCCAAAATAATAACCAGCCCCAGCTCCTGCGTATACTATTCCCATCTTCCAATAATCTCTATTGGTATATTGCCCCCAACCTGGTAAAAACAGAGACCTCACAAAAGCTATTCTAGGCTTTTCGTTAGCTTCATAAGGTCTTAATCCAAAGGTCTTTGCCAATGTTTTGAGGAATACTTTGGACGTATCTTTAGCAGTTACATTTTTCAAAAGCGAGTCTGCCTTAACCACAATGGTACTGTCTTGAGCAAAACTACCCAAGCCGCAAAGCAGTAGAAAACAAAGCAAAATTGACCTCATATAATGTTTAAAACGGAATTTTAAGCTTTAAAATTCTATTTCCTTCTCAGTCTATTTAATATTTGTTCCAACTCCTCATTTGATTTAAAAGGAATCTTAATTTCACCTTTACTTCTCGCGTCTGATTTAATCAACACTTTGGTGCCAAACCAACCCGCCAAATTCTCTTGAAGGTTTAAATGTTCGTTTTTTAAGGAAGAAACTTTTTTAGGGGCTTTTTCTTTAAAGTCACTTTGGTTTATGCTTCTAACTAAATCCTCAACCTTCCTCACGGACAACTGCTCACTCACCGTTTTCCTGAACACTTTGGCCATTAGGTGCTCATCTTCCAAACCTAAGATAGCTCTAGCATGCCCCATAGAAATGGCCTTTTCCCTAAGTCCTTCCTGCACCTCCACTGGTAATTTGAGAAGTCTTACGTAGTTATTGACCGTAGAACGATTTTTACCCACACGCTCTCCTAAGTCCTCCAACCTAAGCTGGCACTCGTCCATAAGTCTTTGATAACTGAGAGCCACTTCCATAGCATTAAGGTTCTCTCTCTGGATATTCTCAATCAAAGCCATCTCTAGCATTTGTTGATTATCCGCTGTTCTGATATACGCCGGTATCGTCTTGAGATTGGCTAATTTAGATGCTTGAAACCTCCTTTCTCCAGAAATTAACTGAAACTTACCTTCTGGTAATTCCCTCACTGTAATAGGCTGAATGATTCCCTGTACTCGGATAGAATCTGCCAGCTCTTGCAGTGATTCCTCATCAAAATGAGTACGTGGCTGATACGGATTAGTTTCAATAGAAGATAGCCTTATTTCTGAACTGATTACCGCAGTCTCTACACTGGCATTCTGCTCTTCGGGCTCCTCTTTCTCCTTTTCTGGCAATAATGCCCCTAAACCTCTCCCAAGTCCTCTTCGCTGTTTCATTGATCTTTATCTAAAAGGTTATTTGCTAAATTTAAATACGTCACTGCGGCTTTCTCTGTCATTTTACTTTGAGAAAAAGTCTCAAAATCCTTTTGCCTCGCTAAATAATAATTTCTTTGAATAGAGAAATTAAAGAGCAAATCTCCAAAATATTTCTCCATACTAGAAATAACATTTTCTCCCGAACTGGTTCCTAATCTATGCATCACGGGTATTAAGCCTTCAATTGGCATATTGGAGCCAGAAATTGCGTCAAAAAATGATTTCAAGGTATTAAGACCGTAGTACTCCGCCTCCACAGGCACGATCAGCTTTGCTTTACTTGAAAACTTCTGCGTCATATCAGCTAGCTTATTCATGCCCACATCCATTAAGACATACTGAAAAGCATCGGTATCTTCTGGGTTTACGTCCTGAGAACATAGGAAACTCAAAAAGGGTGACACATAGTTGATGGAACTACTCTTCTGTGGGTTAAGTAATCCATTTACCCAACTGTTAAGTCCGCAATCTATGAGAAGCGTCTTTTTGCCCATTGCTGCGAAGCAAAGAGCCAGATTGAAAGCGGTAGTGGTTTTTCCCGACTGTGGGGAAGCGTTAGAAATTATGTAAGTTTTAGCCATTCTTAAAAGCAAATCTCTCCTTAATTCATGGCTTTACAAACAATTGTTCCACGATTTTTCTATGAATTGTTCCACGAAATTAAGAAATAAGAAATTTCCCTTCCGAAAGTACGCTATTTCGAGCTTCTCCTTAAGATTTACAAAGAAGAATGTGGAAACAATTTATTTACTTCCACGTCTCCAAATATTCATTATCAAAAAAAATCTTCTCATTAACCAGACATCTTTTACATTGGTGAAATATGAATTCCGACCATGCAATAGTCTGCCATGGGGAAAGAAAATCGCTACTCCCACTTTTTAAAAAAAACGGCACTGTGATGTCTGAAAATCATTTTGACCCTTGATATCGGCTTCTCAAGAAACAATCTCAAACTGTTTTTAACCCGGATTATGCGTTGGGGAATTGTTATGAGTAGTTTAAGTACAATAAATCAGACAATTAAAGGAAATTAGCATAACACAGCTATGGTGATTGAGTTTAAATGGGTTTACGTACTGATTTTAAGCAATTTAGCTACG
>NZ_JBSRVI010000156.1:0-21003 GCF_055134445.1 Arcticibacterium sp. | reverse complement strand
GCCCAAGCGAAATACAGTAACCATTCCAAATAACAAACTGGCTGACTTGTTAAGTCCTCGAGAATATGAAATATTAAAATTAGTTTGCCAAGAATACAGCAGTGCCGAAATAGGAGAAAAACTCTATTTAAGTACCGGAACAGTGGATACTCATAGAAGAAATATCCTTGTGAAACTCGGTGTAAATAATACAGTAGGAATGGTAAAATTTGCTATCACAAATGGGATTTTAGATGAAAAATAGGCTACTCATTGTTTTACTTTTTTTAGGTGCCTTTTCCCAAATTAAGGCTCAGGAAATTCATAATAGAGCTCATGTGGATTATTGGATTTCCAAATGGAGCATTTCAGACGGATCGAAAAAAGACTCCATGTTACTTTGGTCCCAAAAACTGATGGAGGCTTCTGAGAAACTTAATTATCCAAAAGCAGAAGCCTATTCCTACAGGTATCTTGGGCTATATCATGATTTTAGTGGCAACATAGCAGAAGCAACCGAAAACTACCTTAAGTTTTATCAAAAATCTAAAGAAAATAGGAGTGTTTCAGATGAACTCTCGGCAGTGTCAGATCTTGTTTATATTTATACCTTAACAAACCAAAACCCCAAATCTAAGTCCTTAATTTTAAACACGATAGGCCGAAAAGACCTCGGCAATGAAAACCAAAAAAAAATAGCTACCTTTTATAATAATTTAGGCATAATTTACAAAAAGGAGCATAAGGTAGATTCTGCACTGATGGCTTATAATAAGTCTCTTGAAATTCGTCAGAGCTTAAATGATGAAAGCGGAATGGCCAATTTAAGAATTAACATGGCCTCCCTATATATCAATCAAAAAGATTATAGTCGGGCAGAAAAGCTAATTGACGCCAACCTAAACTATCTGGATAAGCATGAGAACAAAAGCGATTTATGGTATAACCTAGTCAATAAAGCGGGGGCATTAGAAGGGCAAAAAAAATATACAGAAAGCATCGTTTATCTTGAGAGAGCCTTGTCTTTAGCTAGAGCACTAAAGTCCGTTTATTTTGAACAGCAAACCTATGAAAGCCTCTCAAGCTTATATGCGAATATACAAAATTTCAAAAAAGCTTATGAATTATTACTGGAGAGTAACAAACTGAATGAAAGCATACTAAACGAAGAAACTAATCAGAAAATAGCCGAACTTCAGGAGCAGCATAACGCAGTAGAAAGAGAAAGAGAAAACCAACTTTTGAGCTCACAACTGCTCCTTCAAAAAAATAAACAAGTAGCCTATCTTATTGGATTATTGGCCTTAGCTGCATTATCAGCGGTGGTGGGATTTGCCTTAAGAAAAAACAAAAGGAAGAACAGTCTTATTTCTGCACAAAATCAAAAATTATCTGAACTTAATAAGGAGAAAAATCATCTCATGTCTGTGGTATCGCATGACTTAAGCAGCCCCTTTACGGCCATAAAACTTTGGGCAGAAAGCCTTGATATGACCAACCAAAGTGATTTAAAGGAAGCCAAAGTAATGATTTTAAAAACCACAGATTTTGGGTTGAAAACAATAAAAAAAGTCCTAACCATTGATAAAAATGAGCTTCAACATATAGAGATAGTTCAAACGGACATTGCAGATTTAACCAAAGACCTCCTGAAAAGGTTTGAACCCATTGCTGCCTCCAAAAACATTGCTATCAAAACTGAAATACTTCAGAAGAGAGAAAGCATTTTTACCGATAAATCCCTCCTTTTTAGAGCATTGGAAAATTTACTTTCTAATGCCATTAAGTACTCTGACACTGGCAAAACAGTTTTCTACAAAACTTTTGAGGAAAACGGAAAAATGCACTTCCAAATAAATGACAATGGGAAGGGCATTTCAGAAGAAAACGTGAAGTGGCTTTTTGACAAATATAGTACTACGGATAACAAACCAACTGCTGGTGAGGCAAGCTCGGGATTAGGCTTAAACATAGTAAAGCGAATAGCAGAAGAATTAGGCGGAGATATATCGGTAAAAAGTGAGTTGGGGAAAGGTTCCAGTTTTACTTTTTCGGTTCTGGTTTAAAGTCTATTGCATATTCAAAAAAGGTATGAATTTTATAGCGGCTTCTTTTAGCCGCTTACATGAATTAAAATAATTTCCAACCTCTAGCATCACACCCAGTTCAGCATCAAACATGGAACCAGAACCACTTAAAATACTATAAGCTAGCACCTTGCGACGAGAGATGACTTTACACTTTTTAGTATCTGGTATGATGGCAAAAGTACAATAATCGGGAACGCTGTCCGTATCCCAGTAATCGGGGGTATGCCAATCTGTGGAAATTGCTGGAGTAAAAGTAGCCGTTGTTTTTTTAACATCAGTTTACTATTTTATGCTTACTCCATGACCTCAGCCTCAAATACAGCCCCAGTTTCTACCTCAAATAAACTATTGCCATTCTCTTTAATATAAAGTTTATGTACTCTTGCTTTAAAACCACTTGGTATAATGGTTTTATAATAGTCTATCTCAACATTGGTACAGCCATCTGGCACTTTTCCTGTACTCCAATTGTTCGGGTTAAACCAATCAGTAGTTGTGACTATATTCTGATTAGCCTCTGCAAAAACATACTGTCCATTGCAATCACGATTATTCAAAATTGGAATAGCTACGACATGAAAACATCCGGCACCTATGGAACTTTGAAAAAATACAGAATCTGCCAAATAACCAATTCCATTTAACCTTACTCCTCCATCAGATGCATTAAATGTACCAGCCAGTGTAGTTAATGTTCTCTCTATATACAAATCTATATTTGAAGGACTTGACATATTAATAACGTTTGCCTCAGCAATATTCTCAGATGGGCTGCCTGTAATATTTTGGGTCAAAATTCCATTGTTCTGAAAATCAGCATCTTCTAGAACAACGCCATAATGATCTTCATAAACAGCATTGTTTACAAAAGGTTGGATGAAATCATTGATCATTGTGGTACGCTGTATCACAAGACCATTATTGGTCATCGTGCCATTATTCGTGATTTTACCCCCCAGGTTTATAGTAGCACATGCTTCATTTAAAAAGCTTACAGGGCTAGATATTGCCGAAATACTCACAGAATCTATTTTAATAGCACCTCCTGCGTAATTAATAATTTTGATAGAGGGAGATTCCGAGGAAGAAATACCATCGCCGATGATGCTATTAATTATGATAGTACCATAATTTAGTAAGGAGTCGCCAAAAGAAACATTTGGCTTTAATCTTATTCCAGAATCTCCTGTATGACTAATTTTTATAATTCCTTCATTTCTTATATCACTTGCTGTTTCAATGCCATAACTCAGAGTAGTATCTATTTCAATGTAACCACTCACTTTATTCCAAATACCAGAATTTATAGCGTAATTTAATCCGCGTCCATTCATATCATATATTATAATATTCCCTGAGTTTTCTACTCGTCCAAAACTTAAACTTTCATTGGCACGAGTAACTTTAATTTCACCATTATTTATAAGGGTGCTTCCCCCTATGGCACTGTAGCCATCACTATTGTCTACAAGTATGACACCCAATACGCCATTCTCCATAAAACTGGAACTAATTCCAAAATTTCCTGAATTCCTAATATCAATATGTCCATTATTTACTAGTGTATCACTTGCATTATTAATTCCTATTTCAACGGATTCATCAATGATAATTTCTCCATCATTGGTCAACCTACCACTTGAAAGCTTAATGGCATCTATCCCGCTATTAACAATATTGATTTCACCATTTAGAAGGTTATTAATATTCCCTCCAAGGGTGAAATCTATAAGAATTCCTCTGTCTGAATTTAAAACCTCGAAAGTTCCTGAATTCATAAAATCAAACTCATTATTCTTAAGGAAAAGACCCGAAGATAGACTACTATTAATTGAAATACTTCCTTGGTTATTTAATTCACAGGCTAGTTCCATTCCAGAAATAGTTGGGTTGTTAATTTCTATAGTACCACCAGATTTATTGACCAATGCCCCAATGACTCCCGTAGATCTATTGAATTTAATTCCAATTTCAGGGTTATTGATCTCGATTTCGCCATAATTTGTAAAATCATCTTTTATATCTACTCCAGCAATGCCGTTAATCGCATTATTGATTACAATGGAGCCATCATTCCTAAATATTTCTGTGGAGAGGATACCTTGAGATTCCATGGTGAGCATACCGCCACTTTTATTATAAAAATAACTGCCTGTCCCTATATTTCTTATCTGTTTATTATTAATGGTAATTTGACCCTCATTTGCAAATGCGTTGGAATTTTGATAGTTCTCTATAGCATAACCACCTATGCCACTATTAAGGGTCAATTGTCCTTTATTTATAAATTTCCGTTCGGTGTATATCCCGTCTGAATTGGAACTATCAATGGTAATTATACCAGAAACATCATTTAAGAATGAACTACTAGCACCCGTATTTTTAATGGCATTAGCAGTGGCATTGTTAATAGTAATGGTACCTTGGTTAATAAATCCCGAGAAATTGGCAATATTATCGATAGCTATAGTAGGTTTGTTACCTATCTGTATAGAGCCTTTATTCAGAAAATTACTTTCCACCTCCATAGCCACTTGGCTATTGGCATTAATATAAATAATTCCAGAGCTTTCATTGGTAAATTTACCGGCGACACCATTGTGTTTTAAACCAGTCGAAGAAGCATAAATGGAGAGGCTTCCATTATTTATGAAACCAACAGTGTTCTGCTCGTTTTTTACCCCAAAAGTACACGTAATAAGATTTACTGTTCCTGATATTATAAAACTATTGGTAGTTCTGATTCCTGTATTAGAAGTGTAAATAAAGATTTTCTTGGCCGTTTCGAAAACACCCGAATTATTAATGGCGTTATCACAATTAATAATTTTTATATCACCATTAGAATAGAAATTACCAGCCGAAAGTATTCCGTCTCCAAGGGCATCCGTAATATCCAGAGTTGGTGAGGCTTTTGCAGGTAATTTTAAGATGTTCATTTGACCCAAGGCATCTATTTTAATACCATCTAAATCTGTATTAAGTACATCAAGGTTGCCGTGTAGGTTTAGTGTACCCTGCGGTATGTAAATACCATAATCATCAATATTATCTACTAAACTGTTACCTGTTAAATTGAGTATCCCATCATCTATTACTATTCCGCTTCCTCCAGAATTTGTAATATTTATATCTCCATCGACATCACACACAGATCCATCCTCAATTAAAAGGCTTTGTGCCGTACTGTTAGTTATGCTTAAAATTCGGCTGGCGTTTACATTAAGTTTTGCGATACCTGCAGAACCGGAAAGAGTCAAGCTCTTGATGCTAGGATTAGAATTGATAGATACCGAATCGTCGGTAATTTGAACATCGCAAGTCGAACATGGAATTATGCCAGTATCCCAGTTTTTACCTTCTTCCCAATTATGCGTTCTATTGCCTCCTGTCCAAGTAACGGTTTGACTAAAAACAGAAAAATTTATAATACAAAGCAGCAATACAAGGAATAATTTATTCATAACATTTGAGTATTTACCTAAATTTCAAAATAAAAAAGTAATTTCCCTTCACGAAAGAAATAACTGGTATATAAAACCATACAAAAGGGCTAGAGTTTTATTTTACGGGGCATTATCTACCTCCAAAACCACACCAAATTACTGTTATAGCAAATGCCGATGTTAAGCATAGGAAAATACAAACGATATCAAATATTTCATTTCTCAATATTTTTTTCTTTGAGCTTATAAATACTCCGCGTTACACATTTTAAAATCTATATCCGGAATACATAGAAGTTTATACCTTACTTCTATCCTGAGCTATCTCTTCATTTGCCTTCATATTGCCCCTCATTTAAAGAGTTTTTCTGTTTTAAAGAATTCCTTTTACCTATTCCTCAATTGTCAATAATACTTCATAAGGCCTCCCTTGCAAATTTTCCGGAACGCTAGTTAATTTTATATATGAAGTAAATATTTCAATATCATAACTATTAAAATTACCCGCACTAGCAGCATTGCCAGGTGGTACTTTATAAAAATCGTTTACGTATACAAATACGCTAACATCCAGAATTTTACCAAGGCTACTTCCATGGGGTATTTCGGAATAGTTTACATCGTCTGTAATTCCTGTTAACTTTACCATTTTTATTTTAGGAGCAGAGCTACCCAACTGGGTAAACCCCGCTAACTGAGCGTTACCACTTCCGTAAAAAGAAGCTACATTCCCAAATACTGAATTATAAATATTGAATCGCATATTAGCTACGTTATCATCCGTTCTCCCCGCTAATGCCCATGTTGCTCCTGAATTGGTATTATTAAAATTAATTCTACCGTAATCCAAACTTGTACTCTCTTCAATTACTAGTTGTGGTTCGGAGGTAGAACTGTTGGAGGTAATGTGTAATTTTCCCGCAGGAACTAAAGTGCCAATCCCAACCATATTACTTGAAGAGGCATTTTTGGTTACACTAATACCATCAGCGGCTGAGGAGCCATTCATCACGCGTAATACCTCTTGACCATGATCATATCTAATGACAGCTTGAGCTTGACTTAGACTGTTCATGAAAATAATGCCTGCATTACCTGCTCCAGGTACTCCGGTGGTTTTTAAGTATAGATAAGGTAAGTCATTCTCCACGGCAAAATTCCCGTCTTTAAGATGTAATTTAAAGAGAGGTGAAGTGATACCAATTCCAATCCTGCCGTTTTGGTTAATCCTCATTCGCTCTAACAAATCAGTATTACCGTTTGGTGTAGTTTCAAACATCAAAGCTGAACCATGTGAAGTGCTATTCCAATTTTCTGTAGTTGCTAATCTGATTCTAGCGGCATCATTCGAAAAAGAGGTTCCATCAAAGCCACGACCATTTACCCTAAGCATGGTATAATCGTTTAATAAGGCCGAAGGGCTTTCATTAGAACTTATTGACCGGATACCTGTGAGCGTAGGTATATTAAATGCCTTTAATAATATTTCTGGGCGGTCTCCCACATGAACACTATTACCTGCTGGAGTTAGTGTAATACTTTGTGCAAAAGCGGCGTAATTAATACTTAATAAGACAACAAAAAAAGGATAGCTTTTTTTCATTTTAGTTATCATTTTATATTATTCAAAACAGAATAGAGATTCAAAAAACAACCTTCCCACATAATTCACAGCGACTTCAATTTTCATTTTATGGTCAATTCTCCACCTCCAAAACCACCCCAAGCTCCGCATCAAAAACAGAGCCCGTATCACTCAAAATCCGATATGCTCTCGCCTTTCTCCCTGTAGTAATCACGCTTTTTTTGGTATTAGGAATGATAGCGACAGTACAATAATCAGGCACTATACCAGTATCCCAGTTTTCGGCAATATGCCAGTCTGTGGAAACAGCCTGTGTAAATGTGGCCGTAGGGTTACTGGAACAAGTAGGTATTTTTATAATGGGCAATTTGACAGAACGTATAATTGAATTATTTACAACATTGAAGTAGAGTGTGTCTGCGTATGGGGAGTTAGCATTGGGCAAGAACGAATTGTCTAAAGAAGAGAATGTACCACCCGTAACTGTTATTTGAGGGTTTATATACCAGGTATTCTGTGGCAAGAATGTGGTTACCCCAGTTCTTTGAACAAGATTCATTTCTTTAATACCACTAGAAACTTTGCCTTTTAAGGGTTTTAATAACAAACCACTGTTTATAAAATTCACACTTGGGCTTTGAATATCTTTAATATCTACAAAAACACCGATATTATTCAACGGACTCAATAAGTCATTGACTCCTGTAAAATCCTGAATTAATAGTCCATCATTCGTAATGTCTCCTTCATTTTTTATTTGAGCATTTATGGTGAGTTTTGCTGAAGTTTTATTGGTTAATAAACTCCCGAAATAGGAGCGATTTCTTAGCCCGAAGCTGGAGGTTTGCGATAAAAATATATTTTTCGAATTAATTATAGATCCATAGTTATCAATTAATATCCCAGGGCAATTCATGACTTCTAGTGTTCCATTATTTTCGAATAGAAGATTTTGTTTGACTGTTAAACCACTAGAACAGTTTTCAATGGTTAAAGTCCCATTATTTGTCATTGTTCCAAATGAATAATAAACACCTTCTTCACTCGCGTTGCTAATTTGAATTTTATAGTAATTCTCTATGTTGCCACTTCCAGAAGAATTGTGAATACCATATCTAGGGGTATCGGAAATATTTAACAGACCATTATTATATAATGTACCTCCATTATTAAAACCGTCACAAAAGGAAACCCCTGGTGCCAAGTTGCTTATCGTAACAGAACCGTCATTATTATGGAAAGAACCAAGGTTCCTTATTCCTCCATGTGCAGCAAAATTGATAATGATATTGGCGTCAGGAGACAGCTTTAGCTCACTAGTAGCATAGATATATATACCGTAGGTGGCTGATGTATCTATCCTCAAAAAACCTGAATTTTGAAAATCTGCAGAACGAATCAATGTAAGCCCACTAAAACCACTATGATTGACATGAATAAAACCGTCTGACAAGTTTTCTAAAAAAGCACGATCTACAATGACACTCTCGAAAGCAGAATGAAAAACATTTACAGAACCCGAATTACTTAAGGTATCATATAAATGAATGCCATTTGTACCTGAACTATCCACCGTAATTTCTCCACTATTGGAGATTTTCGAATAGCTTCTAATTCCTTTACTGCCCACATTTTTTATATTGATCAAACCCGAATTAGTAATCCCTACTGAAACCGCTGTGACTAAAACGCCTTCCAGATCTATTTCTGAAATTTCTATAGAGCCTGTGTTTATTAAGTTGCCGCTCATTTTAAGGGCTAAAGACTCATTTATGTCATTTATGAAATTCCCTTTTAACGCTATTAAACCACCATTCGTGATATCCTGAAATGAATTGATACCAAATCCTATGGAATTGGTAATTCGCAAAATTGCTCCCAAAGAATTTGTAAAAACGCCTTCATTTATCAAGCCTATACCATTTTTGTCTCCACTTAAACTTGGGACCATATCAAGAATATTTAACACGCCGTAATTATTAAATTCGTCGTCATTATAAATGCCCCGATCCCTAATAAAACTCATTTGAATGAGACCACTCGAGAAATTGTCAAAACTGCCATAATTCACTATTCCTCCGCCATCACAATACCCTAATGATATTTCTCCACTATTATCGAAACTTGAAGCATTGTCCATATAAACACCATAACCCCCTTGACCAGAAATAATCAAATTCGATCCGATTCGATTAAAAAAACTTCCATCCGATAAGCTTATCCCTTCTTCGTTAGGAGAAGTTGTAGAGCCCAGAATCTGGATAGAATTATAATTGTTAAAGACACCATTATAAGTCACCGATATTCCATTGATAGAATAATCGCGAGACAATATTTGACCATAATTTGTTACCAAGGAATTATTAACGGACAAAACCCCACCAAAAACGCTTAAAGTAGCGGTAGCATTTACGGTAAATAATGTACCTGATTCTAAAATCAGTTGTCCAATAGTATCGCTTGCAGAAATCGATACCGTAGCGTTTGAAATAATTGCCGTACAGGTATTACAAGGAAGCTGGTCTGTGTCCCAGTTTAATGGGTTGTGCCATTTTCCATCACCAGCACTTCCATCCCACGTGACGGTTTGTGAATAACCAACTAAAGTCAAGAAGAAGAAACTGATAGTTAGAATTGATTTCATAACAAATTTTACTTTGATAGAAATTTCGTTCTTAATAGGCAGTACATTAAATCTAAAAAGATAAACGGTACATTAAATGAAATGATTGGTACTGGTTTCCATTTAACGGAGCAATTCAAAGGCACTATAAATAACAGATTTCTTTGCTCTGCTTACAGGCAATTGAAATCCATTAGACAGTTTCAAAACTGAATTTCTGGCCTTTTTCAACTCATTTACATGCCCCATATTCACCAGATATTTATTATGACATCTTAGAAAGTTTCTGCTTACTAAAATCTCCTCCAATTCCTTTAACAGTTTAGAAACGGTTCTTTCTATCCCGTTATCAAAATGAAGGATAGTATAACCGGACTCTGCAGAAATATAAACTATGCTTTTTATGGGCAACCTTACCACGCCACTCTTTTCCTCCAACACCAAATCTTGATTATTTCCTGCCAATTTACCTCGTCTGTCTATTAATTTTTGTAGCAAAGATTTCAATTCCAAAGTACTCACAGGTTTCATTAAATACCCCGATGCATGATGCTGATAAGCCTTTAAGGCAAACTCGTCGTGAGCCGTTACAAAAATAGCTTCCGTTACAGATTCGTCTATGATGGGAAAAAGCTCAAACCCTGTTTTCCCAGGCATCTTAATATCCAGAAAAATAAAATCTGGTTTAGAAGCATAAAGTAGTGCCTCGGCCTCTTCCACAGAATTAGCAGACCCAATAACCTCTAAGGGTAGTTTAGTCCAGCTAAGTTGAGCTGTTAAAGTCCGTATGGCATGTGCTTCATCGTCTACTATAATGACTGTATATTTCATTCCTAACTAGATTTCAGTTCCATTTCGGGAAAAATAAACCGCACTTTTAGTCCTGGTTGGTTTTCTAAATTAGTCATTTCAAAGCTGATTTCCTTTGGGTACAACTTATAAAGCAAATCAATTTTATTCTTAATGTTTTTCAGTCCGTAAGACTCCTTTAGCGGCTCATCTTCTAAGCTAAGAATACCATTACCATTATCCGTAATCTCAATGACCACTTCATTTGTGGAACTTTGACTGGCATCTAGCACAATCTTTCCTTTTCTTTTAAGTGGCATGATGCCATGCCAAACGGCATTTTCCAGGATGGGTTGTAGCATCATCCCGGGCAATCTATTCTCCAAAACTGCGAGATTTTCAGGCCGAATGATAACATATTCAAAACGACCTTCAAAACGCAAAGACTCTAATTTAAGATAGTCTTCAGAAAACTGTAATTCTTGTTCTAAGGAATTGAAGGTCTTTTCTGAATTTCTTAAAATATTACGCATCATTCTGGCATAAAGTGCTAGGTACTCCGACGCCTCTTCGGGCTTTTTTGAAATGATAAAATCATTGATAGAATTTAACGAATTAAACAAATAATGAGGATTCATCTGGAGCTGCAAAGAGCTCAACTGTGACTGCATCAACTGTGATTTATTCCGCTCATTTTCAGTCGTCATTTTTTCCAACTCCAGTTTACTTTGGCTAGCCATTAATTTGTCCTGAAGTAACTCATTCACCTCTTTCTCTAAGCTTTCCTTTTCTTGTAATTGGATAATCAGCGTTTCCTTCAATGCAATATTCTCCTTTTCCTTCCTTAAGTTTCCTGAGTTAATACCCATTAAAAAGATTAAACTTTCAATCACGTAACTTATCTCCAAGAAACTAAAATGCAATAAGCCATTTGGCAGAGTAAAATAAAAATCCCTGGCTTTTGGTATTCCTTTCACAAATACATTCACGATTTCATTGGCCACGGCAAAGCCTATTATCAAGCCACCTAATATCAAAAACCACTTTAAAGAGTCCTTAATTTTAAAAATAACGTAAAAAGTGATGTAGGTAGAAAGCACGGAAAGCACCAAATAGACCTTATAGAAATGCTTAAAAATAAAATCTTGATCTCCTCCAGAAAAAATCAAGTAAGAAGCGTGAGAAAAGGTGAGTAGTAAAGTAAGGCCTTGAAAAACTCTGCTAATTTTAAATAGCCATTTATCCCTCCTTCTTATCTCTAACAAGGTTAAACCAAACTCCATATAAAGCACATAAACAATGCCCTGTGGAATAATATTTAAGGCTCCATATTTATCCAGGTTATTGGGCAGAACAAGGTGCCATTGTAAATACTCATCGGAAAAAAGAAACAGAAAAACCAGAATGGATAACAAATAGCAACCATACACCCTGTAAATCTTTGACCGATGAAGGGTGTATTGATAAACTGAAAATATGAAGAGTAAGGCGATTAGTAAAACACTAACAATGTTTACAATGCGTGCATGCTCATTTTGAAGATAATAAAGCGAAACGGCGTCTTCAATGTCGGCTCCTAAAATCAATTTGGGTTTTACGGTAAAATGCTTTCCATCATTCTGAGACATCTTAATCTCAAAATCATTATCTCCTTTTGACAAAGCCACCGGAATCAGATACCTCGAAAAAGGTGATTCCAGTTCACTCTTTGGTCTGAATTTTCCAGCCTTAAGTGTATCTACACCATTAATAACAGAGATGTATTCACTATCTCCAACATACAAAAGTCCGTTATGAGATTCCTTACAAAATATTCTAAGCGTAAAACTGACAGAATCTAAATGGCTAGGAGGAAGTGCTTCTTTAGTGGCTTTAAAAGTATTCTCAAAAACCTCCTTTAAACATTGCTCGCAAATTTCTATCGGTGGAATCTGCTGTGAATTCCCTTCTCTTGGAAAAAAGAAAGCAACTACGACAAGTAAGCTATAAAACTTAGACACCATGTAATAAAAGTATTAATATCGGCTAACATCTTCAACGTTAAAAGGATAACCTGCAACCAAAAGTCCATTTCTGGGCAATCTTTTTATTTAACGTACAGCCAAAGCTCCAAATCATTGAGTTTTACTGATTTCTATTTTACCTTCGCCACATGAAATTAAATCTGGATATAAAAGGGGCTAGCAGCCAAGCGTGGTTAAATGCCGTGATGGCTGATTTTAATAGTTTTTTACAAGACCATGCCGACTGCGAGCGTAAAGCTTCTGCCATGAACATGAGTTTTGTGGCCAAATATCCAAATAGAACTGAGATACTTCCGGAACTAATAGCCACAGGAATAGAGGAACTTCAACATTTTGAGGCCGTATATAAATTAATGGAAGCTAGAGGCGTACAGCTCCAACATAGCATAGCAGATGACCCTTATATAAAGGCTCTTATGAAACTTAGATACAGCGATGTAGAAGGACGTTTTTTAGATGGCCTTCTTATTGCATCTGTCTTTGAAACTCGCGGTGGGGAACGCTTTAAAATGGTGGCAGATGCTCACCCAGACCCTGAAATAGCGAAATTTTATAAAACACTGTGGGTGTCTGAGGCCAAACATGGGCATACTTTTGTCAAAATGGCTCTTAACTATTTCTCTGAAGAGAAGGTTTACAGCCGACTAGCTTATTGGGTTGATCAAGAATGCGAGGTGGTGAAAAACTTACCCATTAGAGCGGCTTTGCATTAATTCTAAACTTTATTCCCAGCTGCGTTATCTACCCAAATAAGTCCGTTTGGGTGTAATTGAAAAACCGTGGAAGGTATTTCGGAAGAAACCTCCGCTGTAACTGTGGTCTGTATAATTCCCGCTTTCTTTTCTCCAGAAGCTATTACCATGGCGGTTTTGGCTTCCAGCAAATGCTTTAGACCTACGGTAATTCCTTTTGACAAAGCTGTTTCCGAATCAAAGTATTTTTGACCTACATCCGTCGTCATTTGAGCCAAATCGGTCACATGACAATAATGATGAAAGTCATAGCCTGGTTCATTTAAACCAATGTGCCCGTTTAGCCCGATACCCACCAACATTAAATCTAAACCTCCTCTTTCTGAAATCAACTTATCTACACGTTGACATTCAGATGTTAAATCAGGATTTAACGAATCAAAGAAAGTGTAGTTCTCTTCAGAAACATGAAGTGGTTTTAGAAGGTTTTCTTCCACGATATACCTACAGCTCCCTTCACTTTCTGGCCCTACGCCTACCCATTCGTCTAATCCTATAATCATGCATTTAGAAAAGTCTACAGACGCACCGATTTCAGAAATCAATTTATAGGCTCGTTTTGGAGTATCACCAGAAGTAAGCACCATAGTGGCATCTGGCTTCTCTTTTATCAACGCAATGATATAATTGGCGACCGCCAAAGAAAGCTCTTCGGCATTTTTAAATTTTCTAATTTCCATACGCTTATTTATTATCGATTTCTCTAATCTTTGAAAGTACAATACTCAAATCACTTTCTAATTTAGAACCTATAACTTTTTCGAAATACCAAGCTACACCTTCAGTAATAGGTACATCATTCACACCGTATTCATCTCGCATAAAATGCAGGTATTTCATTAATTGGAAGGCATCAAAAAACTGAAAGAAACGCTTTTCAAAAGCCTCAAAAGATGCCACATTTCCCTTAATCAATGCTATTTTTTCTTTGGCATTGATAGATTCCAAGTAAGCCTTTAACCCTTCATGAATTCCCGAGAAATCTATTTCAAAATCGTAAAATCTTACTTTTTTATCCAAAAAAGGCTTTAGAATCAAAAAAGCTTCCGGATTATACGTTTGCCATTCAAATCCTTCTTCCTCATATTTGAGCATGGCTCTACCTGTACCAAAAGGCACCCTTTCTGAAATCCTACCAGATGGGTAAACCGTGGTATTATGGATATGACCACACTCGTCGTCCTTGATAAACTTCTGTAAAAAATAGAAATCTTCTCCCGCCTTTCGTTTGTTCATACCACCCTTTTTCAGATAAGCATCACTCAAACAAGCCATACTAGAGCCAACCGTATGAATGGCAAATGGCAGGGCTAAAAAACGCTGCATTAAAATATAGTATCTTAGATGAAGCTCATATTCTATGATGGCCTTATCCCGAATTTCATCTTCAATAGGATGCTCAAAATGAATAGCAGCGGCATTAAAATTTGTGCTACCAAAAAAATGAGAGATGGCTTGGAGGTAATTCCGCTCCACCGTGCAGTCGGCATCTAGATAAACTATAACACCATTTATATTTTTTGATTTAAAATCTGTCGCCGCTTTATCTCCTAATACTCTTCTCGCCAAACCCACACCTGCATGTTTTGGGGGTAATTCCTGATCTATAAAACATTCAAAAGATATATTTCCATCATAAGCCGCAATCCATTCCTTCGTGACAATAAAAACCTTTTCACTCAACATTTTCACTTCAGTGACCTCATTTTCAGCAGCATTGATAAATATCAAAACCTTAACAATCAAACCATCCACCATGCAGACCGCTAAAGAATTTAACATCTCTAAAAGTTGTAGCTCTTTATAGGCCGGAATACAAACAGTGATGTATGTTGCGTCTCTTTTTTTCATTTAATGCGAAAATACTAAATCCAAAAGCACTTCATGATGTTAATATATTTAGTAAAACATCTAAACATCTCCAATTATAGACCTTTCCTAATAGTTTTTTTTGCATTCATTAGCTCACAAACTTAAATTGACCAACATTTCTTTATTTTTGCAGATACCCTTAAAAGTGTAGCATTTCTATCCCCAATGAGCGACAAAAACCAAGTTTACGATCCAACCCAGCAAGATGAAGTATTAGATGACATGTTTGAGGATTACTTCCTTGAATATGCCTCCTATGTAATTTTAGAAAGGGCCGTACCCGCATCTGAAGATGGCCTAAAGCCTGTGCAGAGAAGGTTAATGCACGCCTTAAAAGAAATGGACGATGGCCGTTTTAACAAAGTGGCCAACGTAATAGGTGCCACTATGCAGTTTCACCCACACGGTGATGCCTCCATTGGAGATGCCATGGTGACCATTGGTCAAAAAGAACTTTTACTGGATATCCAGGGAAACTGGGGGGATGTTCGTACGGGAGATAGTGCTGCCGCACCAAGATATATAGAAGTAAGGCTTTCAAAATTTGCCAATGAGGTTCTTTTTAATGAAGACACCACAGAGTGGCAAATGTCTTATGACGGACGAAAGCGTGAGCCGGTAACATTGCCTTCTAAATTTCCGCTGCTTTTAGAAATGGGTGTTGAGGGAATTGCGGTAGGGCTTTCTACGAAGCTGATGCCTCATAACTTTATTGAGATTTGTCATGCCTGTATTAAACACCTTAAAGGTCAGAAATTTCAAATTTATCCAGATTTCTTAACTGGAGGTATTTTGGATGCCAGAGAATATAATGATGGTGCCAGAGGCGGTAGAGTAAAAGTAAGAGCTCGTATCCACGAGGTTGACAAAAAGACCCTGAAAATCAGTGAAATACCTTACGGAACAACCACTGGTGGACTAATAGACTCTATTATAAAAGCGAATGACAGAGGAAAAATAAAGGTTAAGAAAGTAGAAGATAACACGGCTAGAGATGTAGAGATCATAATACATTTGGCTCCTAATACTTCTCCAGACATCACTATAGATGCACTTTATGCATTTACTTCTTGCGAAACTTCCATTTCTCCTAATGCGGTAGTTATTAGAGATGACAAGCCTCACTTTGTCAGCATTTCAGACATCCTTAGAGATTCCACAGACCAAACGGTCCATCTACTCAAAAGAGAGCTGGAGATTAAGAAGTTTGAGCTGATGGAAAAATTGCTTTATAGCTCTCTAGAGAAAATATTTATTGAAAACAGGATCTATAGAGACATTGAAGAATGTGAGACTTTTGAGGCGGTTATTGAATCCATTGACCAAGGTTTAGAACCTTATAAAAAAGATTTTTATAGAGAGATAGGAAGAGAAGATATTCTGCGACTGACAGAAATAAGAATCAAAAGAATTTCCAAGTTTGACTCCTTCAAAGCCGACGAACTTATGACGAGGCTGCTAGAAAGTTTAAAAGAGGTGAATCACCATCTTGAAAACCTAGTGGAATACGCCATTGACTTTTTTGATAATCTTATCAAAAAATACGGTGCAGGCAGAGAAAGAAGAACTGAACTCCTTGAATTCCAAGAAGTGAAAGCCACAGTAGTGGCTGCCAATAATCAGAAACTTTATGTAGACAGAGTTAATGGCTTTATTGGTTACGGCATTAAGAAGGAAGAATTTCTAATGGACTGCTCCGATATCGACGATATCATTGCCTTTAAAAAAGACGGAACCTATAGTATTTCCAAAATATCGGATAAGAACTTTGTAGGCAAAGACATTATCCATTGCTCGGTTTGGAGAAAAGATGACGAACGCAGAATATACAACGCCATTTATCTGGATGGCAAAACAGGCAACACGTACGCCAAAAGATTTAACATTACCAGTATCACCAGAGATAAGGAATACCATGTTACCAAAGGAAACCCAAAATCCAAGATTCTTTATTTCAGCGATAATGAAAATGGTGAGGCCGAAACCATTACCATCAACCTAACGGCATCTTGTACGGCGAAGAAAAAGCAGTTTGAATATGATTTCACCGATCTACTCATCAAAGGACGTTCTTCTCAAGGAAATGTGGTCACAAAATATCCTGTAAGAAAGGTTACACTGAAATCTTCTGGAAAATCTACCTTAGGAGGTGTGGATATCTGGTATACACCAAACCTTGGGCGTCTCAATAAAGACGAACACGGCGACTATATTGGAAACTTTGAGGCCGATGACAAAATCTTGGTGCTTTATAAAACTGGCGAGTACGAACTCACCAATTTTGAACTCACCAACCATTACGACTCTAGGTCGGTATGGATGGTGAAAAAGTTTGAAGACAAAGGTATCGTCTCTGCCATTTACTATGATGGAGAAAGTAGGATCTACTATATCAAAAGATTCCAAATAGAAACCTCTACCATGGATAAGAGGTTTGCGTTCTTAACAGAACATAACCGTACCGAACTACTAGGGCTTTCTTATGATGACCTGCCTAGAGCAGAACTAAAAGTAAAAAAAGACCGTAAATCCAATATTGAAAAAGTTGAATTCAAATTAGAGGAGCTAGTCGGCGTTAAAGGATGGAAGGCATTAGGAAACAAACTGCCTTTCATGAAAATAAGTGAAGTAAAAATGCTGGAGCCGGAAATCATAGAAAAAGAGGAGCCAGAAGAAGAACCAGAGGACGATAATGATTCTGGCAGCGATGCCAATTCAGAAACTACAGATGAGCCAAAAAACTCAGAAACCAAGACAGAGGTGAAACCACGCGAACCGAAAAAAGCATCAGGAGACGATTCTAAAACACAGTTAGGACTATTTTAAATTTGAAATTTTTTAAGTCAAATATCAACCTCAGCCATTTTTGGGCTTACCTAATAGGTTGGTTGGTCTTGCCCATACTCTCCTTCTCGCAGCTCACCATAAACGTAGAGCTAAAGGTGAAGCCGCTCATTGAAAAAGGAGACATTTATTTGTCAACCGATTTTAATGAGTGGAATGCTGGAGACCCTGATTTTAGAATGACCAAAATTGGTCCCGCACGATATAGTATAGTACTGGAAAATGTTCCCAATACCTTTGAATATAAATTTACGCAAGGAAGCTGGGCTACTTCAGAAGGCACCCCAGCGGGTTTAGCACTTCCCAATAGAATTTATAAGCAGTCTGCTGTTGATGAGACAGAACTAAATAATAATATTCTGGGCTGGGAAGAGCAGGTGGTCTATACCTTCATTATTAAAGCCGTACCAGAAAATACACCAAAAGATGCGTCTATCTACGTAGCAGGAAATTTCAACAACTGGGACCCAGCTGATGAAATGTATAAACTCAAAAAGTCGATTGACGGAAGTTATAGATGTAAAGTTTATTCTGATTTTGAAGCCATCGAATTCAAGTTCACACGTGGCTCTTGGGCATCCGTAGAAGGCAGAGAAAGTGGTAAAGCCAGACCCAACAGACAATTTAAGAGGCAATACACCAATCAAGTAGAAAGTTTAGAATTTAGAGTAGAAGGCTGGGAAGACCTCCACGGAGCATTTAGTTTTTATTCACTTTATGACCTCCTTCTCCTATTCTCCATCTTCCAAGGTGTTTTACTTTTAATAGCCATTCCTAACTTACATTCTAAAAACAATGACATTAATAAATGGCTCTTTTTTGCCATTGGACTCTCATCAGTCAGTATTCTTTTTTACCTTTTATCTAACTACCAGAACGCTGTCCAGTCCTTTTCAAAGGTGCTCTTTTTCTCTGACTTTGTCATATTCTTGTACGCACCCATTTACTATTTCTATCTCAGAAAACTGCTCTTTAATATAGCGTATCTGCCCTCTCGGTGGTACCTTCATTTTATTCCTTTTTTAATACAGCTCTTGGTTTACTTGCCTTTTTTAATGCAATCAGACAAAGGGATGCTGGACAGAATCATGAATCAGGAATCTTCTTTGGTCATTATCTTTCTGGCTACGGGCTTTGTTGGTTTTTTCTGGAATGCCTATTATTGGAACCTGTTTCGCAAAACCATCCAAAACTATCAAGAGCAATTTCAGTCTAATTTCAGTTATGATCAAAACTTAAATTACTTAAAGACCATTCTTATCATTCAGTTTATCTGTTTGCTGATATGGTTCTCCTTTTTTGTGGTTTTGGGAGTCTCCAAAGTCACCAGGTACGACACTGTAGATATCCAAGAAAATTTTATTGACCTTATTTGGCTGTCTTTCTCAATGATAACCTACATCTTGGGATATTTTGCGATTCATCAGCCAGAAACCTTTAAAGCCACACCACAGACCATCTCTATTTTTGATGACATTCTGGAAAGCACTGTATCACAAAAAATAGTGGCCAATACGGAGAAAAAAGAAATTGGAACTTCAGAAAATCACTTATCTATCATTGATGATTTGGAAAAAAATATATTAGAGAACAAGCCATTCCTGAATCCTAAACTGACCTTAAGTGAGCTTGCAACTCAAATAAATACGCAGTCGCATATTCTTTCAAAAGCCATCAATGAGCATTACGGTAAAAACTTTTTTGAGCTTATAAACGGCTATAGAATTGAAGAATTCAAAGCATTGGTGGAACAAGACAAATTCAGAAACTATACGCTTTTGGCATTGGCTTATGAAGTAGGTTTTAATTCTAAAACAGCCTTCAATAGGTCTTTCAAAAAAATTACGAAACAAACGCCGAAAGAGTATTTTGAAGAAGTAAAAGAAAGATTACAAGACTAGTTTTATTCTTACTAACATAGATAAACGCACTTGCCTTGAAATAGAATCTTGATTATTCAATCCCTTGTACCATATGAAGTCAATAGACCAACCTTATCTACTTACAGAAGAGCAAATTGCCTTTTATCAAGAGCATAAATACATCAAACTCAAACGAGTGTTTAATGCCGAAACCCTCGACCAATTTCGTGGCGTCATCATTGAAAGAGTTAAGCAACTCAGTAAAGAAAGCCTGCCTATGGCAGAAAGGGACACATACAGTAAGGCCTTTCTGCAAGTGATGAACCTCTGGAGGACATCCGTAGAAGTCAAGGAATTTGTTTTTGGAAAGCGACTGGCACATATAGCCACGCAGTTAATGCAGGTTTCTGGTGTCCGCCTTTATCATGACCAAGCTCTTTTTAAAGAACCAGGAGGCGGATTTACCCCTTGGCACGCAGACCAATATTACTGGCCCTTGGCCACAGACCACACCGTCACTGCTTGGGTGCCACTTCAGGCTGTGCCCTTAGAAATGGGTCCTTTGGAGTTTTCCGCGAAAAGTCATTTACTTCAAGATGGTAGAAATCTAAAAATCTCCGACGACAGCGAGAAAATCATATCTTCTAAACTTCGCTTGGGCGATTTTCAACAAATAGCGGAGCCTTTTGAAATTGGGGAAGTTAGTTTTCATAGTGGTTGGATATTCCATAGAGCAGGAGCCAATACCACCCAAGAAATGCGTAGCGTCATGACGGTGATTTATATGGACAAAGACATGATACTGAAGGCCCCCATAAACGAAAACCAACAACTAGATTGGGAGGCGTGGTGTCCGGGTGTAAAAATTGGCGAAATTATTAATAGCCCTATTAATCCTGTTCTTTTTTAAAAAACTTCGGCATGTCATGAATGCCAAAAGGAACTAGATAACGCTCAAATCCAGTATTTTACTAAGCATACCATTATAGACTCCTCAGATGATGAGGCTTCTCCGCTAGTTTTTAATCAAAAAAAGCTTTGCATTTTAAAGAAATTAACCAGCTTTATGCATTAGAAAATCTCCCGATTTTATCGGGACCGTAACTAAATTGCTTCAAATCAGTTCGTAAACCCATT
>NZ_JBSRVI010000155.1:0-6723 GCF_055134445.1 Arcticibacterium sp. | reverse complement strand
ATTCCCATTGTTATATTGCACAAAACAGCATATAGGAAGGTAGGCTTGTAATCAACTTTTTAATTTTGAAATATTAAAATTCCAAATGATTAATTGATTGGATGCCAATTGATTTAAAAACCTGCGTGAATTTGTTGATTTCTTTTATTAGACACCAACAAATTGAATACATGATTCTTGTGATAGGAGGTAAAGCCAAACCATCATCATATTTCAAATGAAAATGCAGGGTGTTAGAATGTATCATTCCGGTTAAAGATGTTTTAACCTGGTTAATGCTTTGGAGAATCGTAATGAATTTTAAAAATCAGACATGTAAACGAGATTAGCATAGCGGTTTACCTTGAGCTTGCCAATGGGAAGCAATTTAGCTATGGTCGCGATAAAATTGGGAGATTTTCTAATGAATAAAGCAGGTTAAATTAAGATAAACATCAAACATTTTCCATGGTGTTAACCGTGCCAGAAATAGTGCAAGATAGTTTTACGGTATTGAAAATGGTACCAAATTTTTCAAGGTTCTTTTTTAACAAGGCAGGATTAAGGTTTTTATCATTGCTGTAGATAGTCAAACGGTATGCTATGTTGTCCATCCTTGGAGGATTTTCAAGACGAATGGCATTCACCTGAAGCGTGGCTTCTGTGTATTCAAACTTCAGCATTTCCGAAAACCGCTCTACATTTTTCAGCATACACGCAGCAAATGAACCCAAGAATAGTTCAGCAGGATTTGCTAAGGTTTTAGCTGAATTTTTGGTCGTGCCAAAATCTATCTCAGCATCCTTTATGTGAATAATGGCATCCTTATTTGAGATAGACGAAGCCTTAATTTGATAATTCATGTTTTTCTATTTTAAGAGGACCAAAACGTCGTTGTAGGAAGGAACTCTGCTTATGGAAAGCTTAATTGCAATATTACGATAGAAATCTAAAGGGAAATATGACTAAAATCATTTAAACCCGAATTATGCGTTGGGTAATTGTTATGAGTTTTAAAATGCAATAAATCAGACAATTATAAGGAAATTAGGATAGCGGTTTACCCTGAGATAATGTCGAAGGATTCAGGTGATTGAATTTAAATGCGTTTACGCCTGCACTGAGACTGACGAAGTGAACTGTTTTGTATTACCTTCAGCTTGCCGATGGGAAGCAATTTCGTTACGGTCCCGATAAAATCGAGAGATTTACTAATGCATAAAGCGGGTTTATTTAGCTATCCGCAAGGCTTCCGCAAATGCGAGGTCAAATTCACTATCTTCAATTGCTCTGGCTGCTTTTTCAACATCATACGCCACTCTATAAAAGGAAACTTTTAAAGTTTCAGATTTAGAAGAAGTAGACTGATTCAATTCTAAAATAGCATAACAAGCTCTTGGGTCACCATCTTTAGGTTTACCCACAGAGCCAATATTCACCACATGTTTGAACGTCTGGTCGTTCTGAATTATCCTATGAAAGGGTTTGTGGGTATGACCACATAAGAGTACGTCCGCTTGGTATGCCCGCATCATACTCAATACTTCCTGCTCAGGGTAATCAACGACCATATAATCATTAATGGCTTTTACGCTTCCGTGTACCATCAGCAGGTTAAAAGGTTCATTATTAGTAACAAAGTTTAACGTTAAATGTCTGGGTAGATTGATGAGATAGTCTCTATTTTCATCACTGACCATTGTTCTGGTCAAGCCTTTGTTAGAAGGTTTATCTTCTAAAGAAACCGGCTTAAGTAAGGCCTCATCATGATTTCCCATAATGGTAGGAATACCTCTTTTTCTAATTTCATGGACCACTTCGTTAGGCCAAACGTTATAACCCACCAAATCTCCTAAACAATATATGGCATCTACCTTTTCGGATTCCACATCCTTGAAAAAAGCTTCAAGAGCGGGTAAATTGGCATGTATGTCTGAAAAGAAAGCGATTTTCATATTAAGCTGTTTTTGGGGCATCGTAGTATTTCTTTTTCAACCAAAACGAAACTTTCACCAGAAGAATTAAAGCCGGAACTTCTACCAAAGGCCCAATAACCCCTGCAAATGCTTGCCCTGAATTCAGTCCGAAAACGGCGATGGCAACCGCAATGGCGAGTTCAAAGTTATTTCCTGCTGCAGTAAAGGCTACGGAAGCTGTTTTGTCATACTCGGCTCCCATGGCTTTGGTAACAAAAAAGCCGATGATAAACATAAGTGTGAAGTAAATAAGTAAGGGAACGGCTATGATTAAAACATCCATCGGGATTTGTACTATCAATTCACCTTTAAGCGAAAACATCACCAAAATGGTAAATAAAAGAGCAATTAAGGTCATAGGCGAAATGGTAGGGATAAATTTCTGTGTGTACCATGCCTCTCCTTTTAGTTTGACTAAAATCAATCGACTTAAAATGCCCAATAGAAAAGGAATACCTAAATAGATGGCGACGCTTTCGGCAATAGTTCCGATGGAAATATCTACGATGGCACCTTCAAAACCGAAATAAGGTGGAAGAACCGTGATGAAAAGCCATGCATAAAAGCTATAAGCAAAGACCTGGAAAATACTATTCAAAGCTACTAATCCCGCTCCGTATTCGCTGCTACCTTCGGCTAAGTCATTCCATACCAAGACCATGGCAATGCAACGAGCTAAACCTATTAAGATAAGACCAACCATGTATTCTGGATAATCTCTCAAAAAAGTGATGGCTAAAATGAACATCAATACTGGGCCAACTATCCAGTTCAAAATGAGGGAAATAGAAAGTATTTTGGTGTTTTTGAAAACCTTTGGTAGTAAGGCATAATTGACTTTGGCCAGAGGTGGATACATCATCAATATCAAACCAATGGCAATCGGAATATTGGTGGTTCCACGGCTAAATGAATTAATGACATCTGGAAAAGTAGGTACAAAATACCCTATTCCCACCCCTACAGCCATGGCTACGAAAATCCATAATGTGAGGTTTCTGTCTAGAAAACTAAGTTTTTTCATGTTAAGCTTTGATTTGCGAGAAAACGTAAAATAATTCGGTGGCTATTTGGAGGCTTCGCTCCTGATATTTTTCAGCCTGCTGAGGCGTATTATCAAATGCTTTAGGGTCGTCATAATTTACAGCAATTCGTTTTTCTGCCCCAGCAATAAATGGGCAGTCGCCGTCTGCTTGTGAGCAAGTCATGATGGCTGCAAAACCAGCGTTAGGATTAAAATCGCTGTCTAGCTTTTTAGAAAATCCTATAACTGGATGTTGGTTTTCACCGTACTTGATACTGTAAATGGGATTATCGGTTTCTGCAATTTTTCTTACGTCGAAGCCGGTGTATTTAAGTGTCTCGGCTGCCATAGGGAAAAGTGCTGTACTTTCGGTACCTCCCGAGTAACAAAACACGTTTTTAATGTCTAAATGATGGGCCATGGTCTGTGCCCATACTTGCGATAAATGACTTCTGCGTGAGTTGTGGGTACATATGAAGTTGAGGCGGATTTCTTCATTGGTTTTAACTTTTTCCTGAATGAAACTCACTAAAGGAGCTAGGATTGTTTTTCTTTCCGCCGAAATTTGGTCTGGTTTCAGGCTTAGAATGGTTTTTTGAATGGGAAGGTAAACGGCCATTATAATTAATATTAGTTTGAATGATTTATTGCGATTGGTGAATTTAACAGCAATTCCCTTGAGGGATATCTTGATCAAAAAAACCAATCATGATTGATTTCATTTTTGTCCAGTTTTCGGTGTTTATGCAGTAGCAAACACTAGTGCCTTCTACGCTGCCCTTGATGAGTCCTAAATGTTTTAACTCCTTAAGATGCTGGGAAATGGTGGGCTGTGCCAGTCCAATTTCATGAACTAAATCACCGCAGACACAACTTTTAATATCAAACAAGTGCTGCAGAATGGCCACTCTTGCTGGATGCCCAAATACTTTAGCGTATATGGAGATTTCATTTTGTTGGTCTGAAAATATTTCTGTTTTGGCTAAGCCCATTTCCATATTTATTACTTAATCGCAATGTTACGATTAAGGGTTTGGAAGTCAAAACTATTTTTGAATTTTTGATGGCATGCGGTATAACAAAAAAAGCCAAGGAAGCAATTGAATCCTTCCGTGGCTTTTAATTTTCTAAGAAGCTGTTTTTTTACCCTTCAATATACCCTACAACCCGCTCCGTGAGGTCTTTTTGACCTCGTGGAACTGTTATTCGGTCTTCAGACCGCTTCTAAAGTTTTATTGAAAATGTTTGTGACATGAATAGCCTTTATAATCATCTAGTAATGTTTTGAGGATATCACTTCTGTGGTTTTCGCTTAGATTATATTAATTAGAGTAATTAAATTTTAACCATCGATTTTAATACCGAAAGGTATTTTACGCAAGGTAAGGCCTCCCTGTCGGCAGACATAACTGGATAAACTAACTTATTAGTTTGTGGACTAATGTATTAGTTGTAAATTCCATAATTGAAACAATACAACAAGAAATGAATTAAGTGAACCAAGAAATGTAGAGAAGGGAAATAATTCTGGAGAATGGGGAAAGCCGTTTTATATTATAATGGACGATGTCCATTCTCGTATTTTCTTAATGCTAGTCTGGAATTCGACTATAATAATCCCACTAATTTGAGAATAATAATGAAAACAATCACAGCTCTTTTTCTATTCAGTACGATTTTGACATTTGGTCAAGAACGGTTTCAAATAATAGGTAAGTTTTCCGGTAAAAAGCTAGATAAAGTAAGTGTTGCTAGAAGTCAAAATTATCTAATTGATGAAATAATTATTGAAAATAGAACATTTGAGATTAGGGGAAAAATTAAGGAACCTGGTGGAGTAAGAATAATAGTTAATGATGAGTATACTCTGCCTTTTGGCATATTTGTGGATGGCGGAACAATCACTGCTAACTTTCGAGAAGTTCCAGAATTTTCAAAAGGAACTCGCGTAAACCCGATAATAGCACCTTATAGAATAAAGGGAAATAAAGTTTCAAAAAACGAGAATAAAATTTTAAAGTATTATAGGAAGAAACTAGATTTTGGGAATATAAAACAGAAACATAAAAATAGATTAGTATTAAAAACAGAAAAACATATTGACAAATTTCCAAATTCTTGGAGTGGATTAAATTTACTAGGTCTGTTTATGTCAAGCTCGATAATGAATGATGAGAAAATCATAGAGTTACTTACAAAACTACCTGTTGACGCTCAAAAATCGCGATTAAATTATGGCCCCTGGATTCAAAGTTCTGTTGCGGAAAGACAAACGAATTTTACTGGTAAAAAAATTATAAACTTCAGTATTCCTGATGCTAAGGGAATAGAAACGGAAATTATTGATACTACTAAGAATTTGACTTTTATTCAATTTTGGTCTTCATGGTGTGGCCCATGTAGAAGTACAAACAAGAAAATTGTTGAACTAATACAAAGAATAGATACTTCTAATGTTTCTTTTGTTAATATCTCACTTGACGAGGATTTGGATGCTTGGCATAAAGCAATAGAAGAAGACGGAATTACATGGCTGCAATTGATTGAGAAGGATTCATTTCGTAGTCAAATAGTAAAGTACTTCAATTTCAAAAGCATCCCATTTGATATCCTGATAGACAAGAATTATAATATTGTGAGTTTGGGGTATAGTAATTCAATGGAAATTATTGAACAAAAATATAAAAAGTAACATTTTTCCAATACCTTGCTCCGCGAGGTCTTCCTGCCTGTCGGCAGACTGTTTGACCTCATGGTTATGCCATTCGGTATCCAGGCTTCACATGTTCGGTTGAAAATGGTGTCAAAAAGGGCAAAAAGTTAAATAGTACCGCCTTAAAAACCCTAAGAAGCCAAAACTTCCTCATATCTAAACTTAGTAATGGCTATAATCAAATCAACAGGAAGTGGTTTGTCTAAGGGAAAACGGATAGTTCCTTTGGAAGGATTATACGGAGCAAGCTCTTCGGCAAAAGCAGCCGTACCGCTGGAGGTAGGATAAAAGCCCAAATGCTTTTTAGTAACAGCATAGTAAACCAGCACCTTTTTGAATTTTATGGCGGGCATATTATAACTAATCACCTCTTCGGCTTCTGGAATAGTTTTAGCCAAAATAGCACGAATTTGTTTTAAAATTGGCTGCAGCTTTTCTTCCTGCATGCCAATGTATTCGTCGGTACTTTGAAATTTATGTCCTTTCATTGTTTGGCGTTTATGCACTACTGAAATTATATATTTATATAATTTTCACAAGAACTCATCTCGTTTATTCCTTGATTTACAGGTATACTATTTTTGTGCTAGCTGGATGTTTGTATGGTCATTTCTATTGAAGTAAAGGCATTTTCTCAAAAGCACCACCACAGTTTGGACAAACGTTTTGTAAGACTTGATTGACACAGAAAGTAGATTCATACCTGCATATCATAACTTCTTGGCGATAGCTTTTTTTAACAATTCTCTCAGCCAAGTCTAAAATCCAACATGGTAGTCGGCTTTATGATGTATTGGAAAATTAAGAGATTGGGCTATAAAACAAAACTCGTTAGCCTTTTTATGAAGCTTATCTGCCGTGGCTTTCATTTCTTCACTTTCTAGGGTAATGCTTGGACACAGGGTTATCTCGATAAACTTTCCTGAGCCATCGTTATTTTCTATCATGGTGCCCTTAGGTCTGTCCACATAAGCAAGTACATTGATTTGGCTTACGGAGCATAAATGCAAAAACCACAACATGTGACAGGA
>NZ_JBSRVI010000154.1:0-20068 GCF_055134445.1 Arcticibacterium sp. | reverse complement strand
TTTCAATGCGAAAATCAAAGCTTTTAGATCTAGGTTTAGAGGTGTCAGGAGTATTGAATTCTTCCTTTTTAGACTATGTCAAATTTATGCTTAAAGAACTCATCCCCCAGATTTTGCTCTTGACCCTAAAATTTGGGATTTCATTTGCTCTCTTTGCATTTCAGGTAGTTGGTCAAATTGGTCTATGGCATCACCCCAAAGGTTGTCTACCTTTTTTACCGCTATAACTTTTCCTGTTTTATTCATAAGTACGCCGAAGGGTTTTCCCTTCATGGCGGAAAGCATAGAAGAAAAAACATCGTTCTCATCGCTTTTTTCAGAGTTGAATTCCATAGTTCCTTGAGGCATTTCCATCACCATGCCCAGCTTTTCAAAACTGGCGTCCATTACGTAATTATCTCCTTTAATATCGGTAACCATAAATAGCATGGTGCCTTTTACGGTCATGGTGATTTTCATTTCTCCACCGTTTAAGTTCTGAACAATATTGACTTTAGAATTTGTGTTTTGTCTGTAAACTTTGCCTTTTTCCAGTCTTAGGGATAAATCAGTGCCTTGGGAGAAGGAAGGATGACATAGGAAAAGAGCAATAAACACGAAGAAAGAAATTCTCATAATTTTAAGTGATTTGTGTATTTAGGAAGTAATATCCTATTATTCTTGATGATAAAGGCCAGAAGTTAAGCCCTAAATAGGTTGTGTTATATAAGATTTTTGTTCTTGAAATTGGATGCTTAAAACTAAGACTTTTTCTGCAAAGGGAAATGCATTTATAAATCAACTTAACGTTAATTAAGTTTTCTCAATTCTTAAATGCTCGATGATATCCGAAGCAACCATGCCATTCATGCCTCTTTTATTAGCAGCGTCATCGCCAGCTTTTCCGTGATAATAAACACCAATGATTGCGGCTTCTAAAGGACTATAGTTTTGTGCCAATAAACCAGTAATAATGCCTGTAAGCACATCCCCACTACCGCCAGTGGCCATGCCCGCATTCCCAGAAGAGTTGAAATAAACCTGACCTTCTGGTGTACAAACAGCCGTATGGGCATCTTTTAAAACCACGATACAACTAATCTTTTTGGCCAAGCTTTTAAGTTTATCCAAACGTTCTTCTGAATTTTTCCATGTGCCTACCAGTCTTTCAAACTCCTTTGGGTGAGGGGTAAGAATACTGAATTTAGGAATGTGTTCTAGTAATGTTTTATTTTCGGAAAGTATATTGAGAGCATCGGCATCTATTACCATGGGTTTTTTATAGCTGCCAAATAGCTCCTTTATAAAAGTTTTGGTTTCTATTTTTGTGCCAATGCCAGGTCCTACTGCAATAGCACTATACTTTTCAAGCGTTTCAGGTATTTGAGTCAGGTGTTTGTTTTGAGGATCCGTAATGCACATGGCTTCGGGTAAAGAAACCTGCATGATTTCATAACCGCATTTTGGAATGAAACTGCTTAATAAACCCACACCACTTCTTAAACAGGCTTTTGAACTAAGAACTGCTGCTCCTATTTTGCCATATGACCCCGCTATAATGAGGGCATGGCCATAGCTACCTTTATGAGAAAAAGATTTCCTAGCTTTTATGATATGAGAGACTTTTTCATCCAATACGTAATAAGAGCATTCTGTCTTTTGTATAAAATGTTCATTTAAACCAATATCTACTACGGCCCATTCCTTTAGGAATGGTCCACTTTCAGGGAAGAAGAAGGTCTTTTTGGGTCTTTGAAAACTTACGGTGAAGTCTGATTGAATAATGATAGCATCAGATTCAGGAAGGTGATCTGCATATAGTCCAGATGGTAAATCAATAGAAAGAACTGAGGCTGTTGAAGTATTCACAGCTTGAATGCATTTAGCCGCAGCTCCCTCTACAGGTCGGTTTAAGCCAGAACCAAATAAGGCATCAATAATAGTATCGTAAAGAGTGAAATTAGGCATTTGACTTTCCAATTGGATAAGCTGTACTTGCGGTAATCTCTTGAAGTTAGTTATACAATCTGGTGAGCAATTTTCAGGAGATCTTAGAAAAAAAATATCAACTTGATATCCTTTATCTTCCAATATTCTGGCTACCGCTAAGCCATCTCCACCATTGTTTCCCGATCCACAGACAATCGCTATTTTATAATTTTGATTTATTCTGGGTAAAATAGCGTTGACAAATGCTTTAGATGCCCTTTCCATCAAATTTATGGAAGCGATGGGCTCATTTTTTATAGTGAAATCATCAGCAGCTTTGGTTTGATCTGCATTAAGTATTTTAGGTAGCTCTAGGTTTAATTTCACGTTTTAATTGACTTAAGTGGGTCATGAGCAATTTACAAAAATAAAGAATTGGGTGATGATACCTGTCAAGGATTTTGTGACTTAGTAAGAACAGAAGGAGTGATTCTTTACATTGTTTTAACCCGGATTATGCTTTAGGAAATCCAAAATGTAATGAATCAGACAATTAAAGGAAATTAGCTTATCGTTTACCCTGAGCTAATATCGAATGGCCATGGTGATTGAGTTTAAATGGGTTTACGTACCGAATTTAAACAATTTAGCTACGGTCCCGATAAAATTGGGAGATTGCCTAATGCATAAAGCGGGTTTAATCTAAAGTACATGGAAAAATAGCACAACAGCCAACCTTTTCCTTTGCTGGTTCATTTAATTGATATCAATGTTTAAGAACACGTAACATTACCAAGTTTAAAAATTATGAAAAAGTATTTTTTGCTATTGCCATTAATTGCCTTCGGATGTGAATTTGAAGATGTAAAAAATGAGATAATCGTAGACCCGCCAGCGTATGCTTGTTTGAAAGAAAAATTTGAGGAGTTTTCTAAAGAACAAGCTTGCGACAATGACGTTAATATTAAAGCCTATACATTCCAAGACAGTACGGTTGTTGTCTTTAACCCAGGAAACTGTGGAGCTGATATGGCCTCTGAGGTATTGAATCTTAATTGTCAGCGTATAGGACTTTTAGGAGGAATAACGGGTAATACCGTTATAAGAGAAGAAGAGTTTTCAAATGCCGTTTTTTTAGAAACGATTTGGGAAAAGAAGAAATAAGAATTGGTTATACACTTAGGGAATCCACTGAACCAATGAATTTTCCTTCTCTTTGAATTGAGAAGGAGAAAGGTTCCTTTTCTTCTTAAACACCCTACAGAAATAAGAGAAGCTATTGAAGCCACTGGCTAGATATGCTTCTTTTATACTGGTTTTTTTCTTTTTTAATATCCGCTCGGCAATTTTGATGCGTTCATCGATAATGAAGTCATTAGGAGAAATCCCCATTTCATTTTTAAAGGTTCTGTAAAAGCTAGACTCGCTCATATATGCTTTTTGGCTTAGATCTTCTACAGAAAGCTGCTTTGTGATATTCTCCTTTATAAACTTAATAACATAGGTTATTCTATCATCTGTACAGCTAAAGGCTGAGTTTTTAAGGTGTAAGCCCTTTGACTCCGTTTGTACTATTCTTATTAAAAGTTCTTGTAGAAGAGCATCTGCAAAGAGGTCTTTCGACGGGTGGTTTTCTGCAAAAATGAAAATGAGTCTTTGTAGAATCTGCTGTATGGCAATGTCGTTTGTGAAGTGAAAATTATAGTCGGTCATCTGCCACTCTTTCCCTTCGTTTTTCGGACTTTTCTCATTAAGAATCTGAATGGTGGATTTTATAAGGTCGGTGGAGAAAGAGAGGGCAAGGCACTGCGTCGGTTTTTGGGCTGTGGCTTCCGGGAAGTCAATACACATGAGTTCGTTTCTGGGTAATATGACAGACTCACCGGGAAAAAAATCAAACGATTCTAAGCCATTTAAATGCATTACTTTTTTTCCAGTCAGCATACTCGCTAAAACAGGGTCTGGAAATTTTAGTAGGACGTCAGTGGCTTGCTGATGCGTTTCAAAGATATTTAGCTCTGCATTATTCAAAGAATGAATCGTACGGTTTTCTACCAAGGTTTCCAACTTTCTTCTGGAAGGGTATGATGACGATAATGTGAGCATATATGATGAGATGTTCTTATACCTAAATGTATGTAAATAGTATAATTCTATCAATAGATATGAATTTATATATCTCCAATGAATCCGATTTTGAGAGAATATTGAAAGAGATGAGAGTATAATACAATAGTTTGGGCTAAAACTGAAACGGTCAGGCAGAATAGTATTATTGAAATGTGATTTTTCAGCGATTCATTTGTACATATATAATTTATCAAATCAAAAACTATTGAGATATGTCGGAATTACAAATGATAAGCGAAACCCTCGCAACCAAACCAAAGTTTAAAGAACAGTACGATAATTTTATAGGAGGTAAATGGGTAGCTCCTTTAAAGGGAGAGTATTTTAATGCTGAATCTCCAGTAGATGGAAAGACTTTTACTAAGGTGGCAAGGTCAACAGAGGAAGATGTGAACTTGGCTTTAGATGCGGCATGGGCAGCTGCACCGCAATGGAACAGCTCTTGTGCTACAGAAAGGAGCAATATACTCCTTAAAGTGGCGGATATTATGGAAGCTAATTTAGAGTTATTGGCTAAAGTAGAAACCTGGGACAATGGTAAACCTATTAGAGAAACGCGTGCAGCGGATTTGCCACTAGCGGTAGATCATTTTAGGTACTTTGCAGGTGTAATTAGAGCAGAGGAGGGCTCAGCTTCAGAGTTGGACGGAAATACCCTCTCTCTTATTATTAATGAGCCGCTAGGCGTAGTTGGACAAATTATTCCTTGGAACTTTCCTATTTTAATGGCTGCTTGGAAACTGGCTCCAGCTCTTGCAGCGGGAAATTGTGTGGTTCTAAAACCTGCGGAACAAACTCCAATAGGCATTATGGTACTGATGGATTTAATTAAGGATGTTTTACCTTCAGGTGTATTAAATGTAATTAATGGTTTTGGCTTAGAGGCTGGTAAGCCATTGGCGTCAAGCCCAAGAATTAACAAAATAGCTTTTACAGGGGAAACCACTACAGGGCAGTTAATTATGCAGTATGCTTCTAAGAATATCATTCCTGTGACGCTCGAGTTGGGTGGGAAATCTCCTAATGTTTTCTTCAAAAGTATTATGGAGGCCGACGATGAGTTCTTTGACAAATGCTTAGAGGGAGCTACGCTTTTTGCTCTAAATCAAGGTGAAGTATGTACTTCTCCGTCAAGAATACTGGTTGAAGAGTCTATTGCCGAAGCTTTTATTGGAAGGTTTATCGAGCGTGTGGAGGCCATCAAAATGGGGCATCCTTTAGATTCAGAAACCATGATGGGAGCACAAGCTTCTAAAGACCAATACCAGAAAATACTAAATTATATAGAAATAGGAAAAGAGGAAGGTGCAGAGCTATTGACCGGTGGGGCAGAAGCTTTGGTAGATGGTCTTGAGCAAGGGTATTACATTAAGCCTACGGTGTTCAAAGGGCATAATAAAATGAGAATATTCCAGGAAGAAATCTTTGGGCCAGTGGTATGCTTAACTACTTTTAAAGACGAGGCTGAAGCTATAGAAATAGCCAACGATACACTCTATGGTTTAGGTGCTGGGGTTTGGACCAGAGACACACATCAGGCTTATCAAGCTTCTAGAGCCATTCAGGCTGGAAGGGTATGGGTAAACTGTTATCATCATTATCCAGCTCATGCTCCATTCGGAGGGTATAAAAAATCTGGAATTGGTAGAGAAAACCATAAAATGATGTTGGGACATTACCGACAAGCTAAAAATATGTTGATTTCTTATGACAAAAAGAAAATGGGTTTCTTCTAAGAAAAAGTCAACGCAAAAGGGGCACTGCAGAGTCCCTTTTACCATTAAAGAGTACCGTATGAATCCTACCAGAATAATAGCAACGAAAAGGGCAGTTGCCCTAATCGCAAAACTTCGAGACCAATATGGCCCTCTCATTTTTCATCAAAGTGGGGGTTGCTGTGATGGCTCAGCTCCAATGTGTTATCCAAAAGAAGATTTTTATATCAACGAAACAGATATTCCATTGGGAGAGGTAGATGGGGTTCCTTTTTACATGGCCAGAGACCAGTTTGAATACTGGAAACACACTCTTTTAACATTGGATATTATAGAAGGCAGAGGAGCTAGTTTTTCCTTAGAAATCCCACATGGTGTTAGGTTTATTATCAAATCTAGACTATTGACCAAAGAGGAGAGTGCTTTTTTTAGCACTATGTAGAAAACATAGTTTATAAACCGCGGTACAATTTGATAGGTACCGCGGTTTTTTGTTTTATTTATAAGGAACAATTTTAAGTACCATTCCAGGAGCAGAAATATCTCCAGAATCTGACGCCATCGTACCTATTTTCTCAATCAGAGCACCAGATAACGTTATGCTCTTTTCTGCTTTCGTTATTTGGTTTGAAATTTCTATGGATTCTTTTGCCAATAAGTCTTGAGCAAAAACTTTTATGTTTTTAGTTAAACTTTGTTCCAATTCCAAGGTTAAGGATTGGTAAAAACCAAAGATGCCAATTGCCTTATTTACTTCTACCTCTTTTAAAGTGATATCTGCTTTAGGATGAATCCAGCTTGATGTCGTTGTTACTCTACCTTCTGTAGCTATTGCAATTTGCCCATCTGGAAATTTAGATGCCATGACATAGGGTGCTAATCCCGAAGACCTAACCTCAGGTAAGGGTATGTTTCTGCTCATAATGGCTGGAGCACTTTGTCTCACCATTTTACCATAAGTTGGCTTATACCAAGTATCACTGCTTTTAAAAACGATACTGTCAATATGATTATGCTCTGATGCCAAATAGGCACCGTATCCCGCTGCCATAGGTGGGGCTATGCGTTGCCAAAGAGCTAATCTGTCCATTTCGTTCAAGCGTTTATCAACATGGCGGTCGCCAGCTATTTGAAAATGTAAATCCGTTCCTTTATACATTCTAGGGGTATTCATAGGATGCCTTTTAACAGCCACAAGAAGACCTAATCCAGCAGCTATGTTACAGTCGTCTTGAATGTTAAGCTGTGCCGTATATTCCCGTTTCCCAGCGGTTTGCACTAATATATCATGAATACGCTGCATGGTGGTGGTACTTACCAGTAGGGGAGCGGCGTCGTATGTTCTAAAGACATCTGTGATTTTTATGGCCTCTAAAGACTGTTCCACTTTTTTTGAGCTTTTCTCTAAAGAGGCATCAAGTTCTTGAGAAACCGCTTCTTGACCATTGTAAACGGAAGGGTACAATGATAGGCCAGGTAAATCCCATTTAGGATTTATGGCACCTGCTCCAGTGATATGCTCTAAAGTTAGCTTTGGATAAATCTCTTTTTTTATTTTTGAAGCATAATAATGCTTGGTATCTCCACCATCTATCTTCCAGTATTCAATTTCGGCGTATTTGCTCCACTCCACCATTCTTCTCATTTCATCTTCAGAGGGATTTCCCCTAACCCAAAGACCAAGCCCTTTCCATCCCAGAGCTTTAATGTCTTCATTCATTTGCTTAATTCGCTCTTTGGGTTCCAATTTGGCATACATAGGGAAATCTAGTGTATCCATAATGGAAGTGAAAAATGTGTTTTCAGGAATACTTTTGTCTTGCCATCCATGGTCAATCACAAAATAGTAATCACTTCTAGTCTTTGGAAGAATGATTTTAGCCATTCCGTTCTCTCCAAAGATGGTCTTTTCATTCAATTGTTCTCTAGCTGCAGAATTACTATAAACGGTTTCTGGATCGGGATTTGTAACCTTTTCTCCGGCCAGAATGAGATAGTTTTGCAAATACCAGGTACACCAATAGTTGGCGGCATAGCTAGGCTCAGTAGGAACTAGGTTCACGGTTTCTTTCTGGGTGGTGCATCCCAACAATACCAGAAATAAGAGAACACTTAAAAATAGGGTTTTCATGAATGATTCGTTTTGTTGAATGAATCAAAATTAGTCTTCAAGAAATATGCTTGCCAATTTGTGAGGGTGTCAAAATCAATCAAAAAGGTCTTTTAATGTTGCAGAAGAGCTATAGATGCAATGAAAAAAAATCAATAGTTACGTAGGCAGGTGTTAGTTAATCTAACCAGTGGTCTGCTTATTTGTTCCAACTAAAGATTTGATAGTTTGGGAGACTATTTTCTTTTAAAGAGAAGTGGACGAACTGTATTTAGTTTTCAGGCAATAAGTTGAGCAAGGCGAGGCTTTTATGGCAATTAGCTGAGAAAGGCAAAGAATAAAAATGTTCTTCTTTGACTGTTACTGTTGAGTAAAGGTAGAAATTTTCTAGCTGCTATATCATCCGTTCACACTTGAATAGAAGATTGTTAAGATACACAAACCTAGTGTATCGATAAAAGGAAGTTTTCTAAAAACATCACATAAATTGCGTATATGGGTCTTTTTTGCATCTTTTCTTTGAGATTACTTTTCTGATTATCAGCATTTGACATAGCTAAGATCAAATTGCTGAAAGTCTGAGTACTTAAAAACTAAAAAGCAATATCATCTTTTTTAGCCTAGAATTGAGCTAAATAAACCTTTAGTTTCTCTACAGAATGTTCGAAACTATAGTGCTCCAGAATAGACTTTTGGCCATTAAGACCTTTGGTAAGTCTTAGATCTTTGTTTTCAAGAAGAGTAATGAGGTTTTTAGTCATGCCATTTATATCCAAGTACTCGGCTAGAATACCGGCTTCGTCTTTTACAAATTCTGAACAACCTCCCGTTTTCTTAAAACCTAAAATTGGTTTACAACATAGAGCGGCTTCCAACATTACTAAAGGAAATGGATCCTCGCGACTACTAACCACAAATACATCTAAAGCATTGATAATTTCAATAGCTTTAGGAGTAGGAGAGATGAAAGTGACTTTATCGGAGATGTTCATTTTCTTAACATCATACATGATCTGATCATAGTACTCACCTTCAGGTTTAAGGCCAATCCATACAAAATGTATGTTTTGCTCTGGATTTTTTAGGTTAACATCATTCACTAATCCTGCAAAAATGTCCAAGCCTTTTCGCCATTCTGCATTACCACATGCCCCCACTAAAAAAGCGTCAGCAGGTAGTTTAAATTCCTTCTTTATTTCATTGGGTTTGGATTCCTTAAAGAGTTTTAGCACTCTATCATTGTCTACAAAAGAATGGATAACTGTAATTTTTGTAGCTAAGGAGCCATCTTTCTCAATCAAATTATCTGCTACAGCCTGAGAACAGGCTATGATTCCATTAGAGTTTTTTAAAAGCTTTTCTCTGTCGTCTTTTCCTGCATAAAGGTTTAGAGAAAATTGCAATTCATGAATATGAGAAATAAGTGGAATCGCTAAGGTTTCTTTCAATAAAGAAGCATAACCTGCCGTGGCAATGGTATTGGCATAGATTAAATCAAAGCCTTTGTTACCATACTTTTCTTTGATGAATTCTTTTATTTTCCTTTTTTTGTCAACCTTAATTAACTTGGATATAACGCTAGACTTCTTGGCTTTAGGGATTTCCTTTACCACACATAATTGTTCGAAATCTGGAAGTAACGGTCCCCATTTATGAAGACATAGCAGCTGAATATTATAGCCCTCTGCCTTAAAATCTTTCATGATATTAAGCAGAAAGAGTTGAGCTCCAGCTCGGTTGGCATCGTGACTTACAAAAAGTATTTTACCCTTGCTTACCGTCATTACTTTGCCAATTCTTCGTTAATAATATTGCTAATTCTAATCACATCGGCTTTAGGTAGATCGGGATATAATGGTAACGAAAGTACCCTGTTTACCACGGACTCGGATACGGGACAAACGTCTTTACTGTTGACATAACTGAGCTGATTAAGAGATGGGTAAAAATATCTCCTAGGAAAAACATCATCGGCTTTTAAAGCCTCAATAATATGATTTGTGACTTCGTCAGTTTCAAAAACTACAGGGTAGTAAGCATAATTGTATTCAAAACCAGTCTGTGCTGTGAAAGGTCTGAAAATATGTGTAAAATCTAAATGGGTATCGTAAATATCAAAAATGTCTTTTCTACTTTGTATGATATCCTTTACATGAGGTAAGTTAGCCAAACCCATAGCGGCATGAAACTCAGAGTTTTTGCCGTTAATTCCTATACTTTCATAGTGGTCGTTTGTGTGACCAAAGCTTCTGTAATACCATATCTTCTCAAAAAGTTCTTTATTTCCACCGTTTACGACAACAGCACCGCCTTCCACAGAATGAAAGACCTTTGTGGCATGGAAGCTACAGGTAGATATATCACCGTATTCCAGTAAAGATTTACCATTTAATGTCACTCCAAATGCATGTGCTGCATCATAAATAACTGGTTTACCATATTTTTCTGCTATCTTTTGGATAGCCTGCACATCGCAAGGATTTCCATAAACATGTGTAGCTAAAATAGCCGAGGTACTAGGCGTTATTTTAGCGGCGATAAGATCAGCGTTTATGTTAAGGTCATTAGGATTAACATCAACAAAAACGGGTTTACAATTTTCCCACAAAATAGCGGTAGTAGTGGCACAGTAGGAGTATGGCGTCGTGATTACTTCCCCACTTAAATTTAAAGCTTTAATGGCCAATTGAATGGCTATGGTACCGTTAGTTACAAAGTGTAACTGGTCTAAACCCAAATAATCTTTGAGTTGATCTTCTAATCTCCTTAAGAGAGGTCCATTATTTGTCAGCCAGTTGGTCTGATAAATTTCATCCAGATAAGCCTGATATTCAGCTTGTGGGGGTAAAAAGGATTTGGTGACAAAGATACTCAATTCTATGTTTTTATAGGATTTATTAAAATTAACGAAAGAGTCGGAGCTTTTATCAGCCCAGAAGTTCTTTTTGCCAAGTTTTTACTTTGAGGTCAAGTGGTCTAATAGCTCCAGGCCATTTACCCACCCATTCTGCATTTCCTCTGAAATCTTGAATGTCAAACATTAAAGCCTCTTCAAAAAAGAATAAAGGCTTGGCTTCATCTTTAACTACCATTAAAGAAATGAAATAGGAGCCATCATTAAGGAAGTTACCGGGGATTTTGAATTCTGTGGCTATAATACCTTTTTGATAAATTTTTCCTTGGTTAGCCAAGTTAAAAATACATTGCCCAGTCATGGTATATAGAAAAATACTCACATTAAGCTTTACGTCGTCGTGGTCATTCCAGAATTCGTATTCTACTGTTAAAGGAGTTTGAGTAGTAATTTGAGTACCGCTTTCTAATTCTTCGGTTGATTTCAGCTCAATTCTTCTTGCTAAAATTCCGTTCTCTCCAGGGGCTTTAGATTGGTCTTCCCATTCTTGCTTTATTTGAAAAGAGGAAACATTTTGTACGTAGTTATTGATGACCGTGTTTATGTCTCCCGAGTCTATTAAGTGTCCTTTCTGAAGGAAAGCTCCTTTATTACAAAGGCTTTCTACCGCGGTAAGATTGTGACTAACAAAAAGGATGGTTCTACCACTTTTGGAAACATCTCTCATTTTACCAATGCTCTTCTTCTGAAAGTCGGCATCTCCAACGGCTAAAACTTCGTCTACAATAAGTATTTCTGGTTCTAAATGGGCTGCAATAGCAAACCCTAGTCTTACATACATGCCAGAAGAATATCTCTTAACAGGCGTATCTAAGAATTTCTGAATACCCGCAAATTCTACAATGTCATCGAATTGGGCGTTTATTTCATAGTTCTTCATCCCAAGAATAGAGCCATTAAGGTAGATGTTTTCTCTACCAGTTAACTCTGGGTGAAAACCTGTTCCAACCTCCAGTAGACTTGCCATTCTCCCTTTAATCCTGATTTCTCCAGTTGTAGGGGCGGTAACTCTACTTAATATCTTAAGTAAAGTTGATTTCCCAGCACCGTTTGAGCCAATAACCCCAAGTCTATCACCTTTTTCAACGGTGAGGTTTATGTTTTTTAAAGCCCAGAATAATTCATTTTCTGAAGTTTTAGTTTTAGAAAAAACGGACTTAGAAAAATTTACAATATCTTCTCTGAGTGTATTTCCCTTATTAAGCTTATGTTTAATAAGATAACTCTTTGAAGCATCTTTAATTTCTATTGCTGGCATAAATGATTAAATATAGTCGACAAATGAGTTTTCGTGCTTCCTGAAAAAACGAATTGATATAAAAAGACTCACAAAGCAAAAAACAACCAAAGGAATAAAACTATCCCAGTTAAAAGCAAAGTTATCTCCTAGAAGAGCCCAACGAATGCCATCAATACATCCTGTTACAGGATTTAATACAAATAATTGATAGGTCCAATGACCTGCTACCATATCTGTAGTGTACAACACAGGAGATATGAATAAACCAAAGCTAATGACAAAAGGAATGAGTTGACCTATGTCTCTGTATTTTACGTTTAGCACAGAGGCAAAAAGCCCTATACCACTGGCAGCCATGTAGGCTAAAATAATAAATAATGGAACGAAAATTATTTTGTAGTCTGGTATGTAGTTATAATATAAACAGAAACTTATAAAAACGGCCAAACCGATGATAACATCCAATAAGCCCAAAAAGAAAGAGCTAAATGGAATGATAATTCTCGGGAAAAAGACTTTCGAAACCAGATTATTATTGGTCACCACACTGAGGCTTATCGTCATTAATGACTGGGAGAAAAATAGCCAAAGGATGTTTCCCGACAATATTACAAGAATATAAGGTATCTCAGAATTTTCTCCTAAAGTCCCTATTCGGTTAACACCAAAAACGTAAACTAAGGACGAAATAAGAGGACGAAGTAGGCTCCAAGCAACGCCAAAAATGGTTTGCTTATACCTAACCATGATGTCTCTCTTAGCTAGAATCCAGAATAATTCGCGATAATCAAATACTTCTTTCCAGTAATCCCAAAATGAGGGATAAGACGATATTACTTTTAATTTCCTATTACTCAAGGTATTGCGGTTTTAATTCTGCATAATTTTTTTATAAGAATCAGCCAAACTTATAATAATAATGCTTAAAATCATTAGGGCCAAACTACTCAATTTAAGGTTTAAACCTGTCTCAGACTCTTCTTTTTCTAAAGGCAATCTCGTTTCTTCTACAATGGTGAAGATGGGTGTCTGCTCTAAAATGACTCTTTCTAGTCCTTCTATGGTGTTTAACTGGGCAATATACTGTGTAGTCAAGTAGCCACTTTTTCGCTGTGTTTGAGTTTGGCTTAGTACGCCTCTTGGATCTACAACATTAGGGTTTTCAAAAGTAATCCTAGCCATTCTATTATCAGCGGTAGACAGTTCGGATTGAATTTTGTATAATTGCTCTTTTTGAGTTTTCAGCAGTACTCGAGTTTTCTTTGTTTTCATTTCCACGTAGAACTCTTCTGTGGTCTCTAAAACAGTTTCTATCCATTTTTTCACCAGCATTTCATTGCTTAAAAGAGAGGTCAATACCATAATGCTACTTGTTGTTTCTACAATATCTATGGTCGTTACTTCTATAAGCTTATCGTATAATGATTTGATCATTAGATTTTCCAAAGGTGTAAAATCATTAATTTCCTTTTTCTCAAATCTATGGTCTATAGCAGCCTGAAATGGTTTCCTAAACATACCACCACCCCATTCGTTGGTTTGAATGTCACTGCTGTCAATCATGTAGTTTATCATCAATAGAGAATCTCCATTGACCACTACGGTCTTCATAAGAGCCCGTTCCAAAACCGCTTTAGAACGCAGTAGTGTAGGAAAGTTTTGACTGGTAAATAAATCTCCGCCTGAAGCAGTGTTTTGGTTGAGCAGTCCAAATGAACTAGCTAAGCCACCAAATTGACTTTGAGAATTATTACCACCAAGTTCTAGGTTAAAGATAATAGTGCTTCTAAAAAAGCTTTCTTCTTCCACAAATAAATCGAGGGTCATACTTATACAAGCCCCTAATAAAAGTGCAGATAGCCATATACGCCATTTGGCCGCTATTAAGTCTAAAAAGTTAAAAAACTGAGACAATAACTCCTTTGTAGAAATTTGGCTTTCCGTATCGCTTTGTAATTCCATAATTTAACTATTTGCCAAGGCTAATAAATCCATAAATACTAAATAATGTACCTAAAGTGGCACTTACCGTGGCTAAAACATTGGCCACTTTCGATAACTGCTCAGCATTATTTTGAGCCTTTTGTGGAACAATGATCTCGGAACCTGGTTCTATTTTAGGATAAATGTTAAACACTAAAAGTTTTCTCGTTCTGTCTACAGAGCCATTAGGGTATAGTACATATGATTTTTTCTTTAAAGATTTTTTGTTGAACCCTCCAGCTCCACTAATATAATCTTTAAATCTAGCATCTTTCATGTATTTCACCGTAGTAGGATAAAGTACCTCTCCCTGAATTCTGATGGTCTCTAGCAATTTGGGAACTTTAATTAAATCACCATCTTGAAGAGTTAGGTCACCTACAGCACCAGGGTTTTTTAGAATATGGCCAAGATCAATATCAATAGACTCTTCTCTAGTTTCTTCTACTTCGTCAATCTCTATGACTTGTGTTGCCGTACCACTGGTAGAAAGACCTTCTAATGTCTTTCTTTTTTGCTCCAGTTCTAAAGCACTTAATTGTACCGTTCTAATTAAGGTAGCTCCTGGTACATAAGCTTGAAGCGTTAAGCCACCGGCTCTTTTTATCAAGTCTGAAATTTTTTCGTCTTTGCTAGCGATACCATATTTAGAAGGATAAATTACCTCTCCTTGAATATCAACATAAGTCTGTTTCTCATAGTTAGGAGAAGTTCTAACAAATATCTCATCGAAAGGTTGAAGAATAACATTATCCTTACCACTAACCACTTCTAAATCAGGAGAAATATCTAGTCTGATAATGTCAGATATTTGAGCATTAACGAGTGTATTATCCACGTTTCTTTTTCTACGAACGATTTCTACTCTTGAAAGACTAGCTGCTTCTGTTAGGCCACCTACTCTGACAATGACATCTTCTAAAGTAAGATTTTTAACATAAGGGATTTCAATACCTGCTTCGGCATCTTCATTATTTATGGATCCCTGTATTCTTACAAAGGCCACCTCTGTCAAATCAAAAATGGACGGTACTATAACCACATCCTCTCTTTTTAATGGAATGTCGTCCACTTTGCCGGCCAAAAGATCTTTATAATTGACCGAAATGTTTTCGGTTGATAAATCTGGCATTGTTCTTACCAAGGAGATTCTACCCATAAGGGCATCGTCCATTAACCCGTCTGCCGACTCTATCAAAGCCTTCAATGAAGAACTGGAGTTTAGAGAATATTCGCCCGGTCTGTAAACAGCACCTTCAATACTCACAAGGTTAGAAAACCTTTCCAATACGACATTGACAAAAAGTGAGTCCCCATTGGTCATGTTGAAATTGTCATATTCAGAATTAACAACATCAATAATTTCTTTCTCTTTGGCAGTATTTCTATATACTTTTAATCTGGCCGTATAGGATTTGGTGCCAAAACCTCCTGCGTAATTAATGGCATCTGATAAGCTCTCTTTGGGCAGCAATTCAAAATACCCTATTCTTTTAGTGCTTCCTCCTACTATCACTCGGTTAACAAAAGGAGAGATGAGAATAACATCCTGATCTTTTAAAAGAATATCATCTTTAGAAAAGCCTTTCATTAAAATATCGTAAAGGTCCAAAGTGGCTACAGTAGTATTATTTCTTATGACCTTAATCTGCCTGAAAGAACCAATCTCGTTAGGACCACCACTTCTGTAAAGAGCAGAACTTACCGTACTTAACGAACTTACCGTATATGTACCAGGGGCTACAGCCTCTCCCGTGACGCTAACTTTAATGCTTCTCACATCTCCTAAAGAGATTTTCAATTTGACAGTCCCATTACTAAGACTTGGATAAATTTGTGTTAAAGCTTTTCTTATGGAGTAAGTAGCCTCTTCAATACTTAAGCCAGATACTTTTATTAAACCTGCTCTATTAAGTGTAATATATCCATCTGTATTAACTACAACTTCTTGATGCTCTTGAATATAGCCGTAAATATCTATGATCAGGTTATCATTAGCACCTAAAACATAGTTATTTGGAGTTGGAATATTGTGGACAGCGTTTGGGTCATAATTATTCAAGTTAAAAAGTTTATACCCGAAAATTTTACGTCTTAAGGTTTCAAGGGCTAAATCTTCTCCTTCCCTCTCTTCTAAGACCATGGCCACGGAATCTTCACGAGTCATGGCTTCCACATCCTCGTCATTTAAAGCATTTGTCCTAAAACCGTCATCCGTTTTTGGAATCGCGTTTTTTGTAGTGGGCAATTGATTTTTTGTAGTTCCTTGCTGAGGATAAATCGGAACGACTGTCCCATTATTCGGAACAGTTTGCGGATATCCAGGGTATGTTTGCCCTTGAGTGTGGGTTGTGGAAAAAGCAAGTAGTATAATACCAATTAGAACTTTCGAGATTAAATCTGAATTCCTAACTTTGGACCAATTCATAGATTAATGTTTAAATAAACTGTAAACCGCTTTTGGGTCTCTCTTATTATTAAATTTCTGCAAAATAACAGAAGATTTTTGGTTTTCAGAACTCATATTGCTTTTAAATATTGGTAAAAAAATAATAATTATTGCCGCTGCTGATAGAATAACAATGAATACAGAAAAAGAACCCCAGTACGATGAAGACAGTATTAGATCGCTGGATTGGAAAGAACATATAAGGTTAAGGCCAGGTATGTATATCGGGAAACTAGGCGATGGCGTTTCCGCAGATGATGGCATTTATGTCCTGCTTAAAGAGGTTATGGACAACTGTATTGACGAATATGCGATGGGGCATGGAAAGCAGATTAACATAACGATTGAAGATGGAAAAGTCGTTGTACGAGATTATGGAAGAGGTATTCCTCTCGGAAAAGTGGTAGACGTGGTTTCGAAAATAAACACGGGTGCCAAGTATGACAGCAAGGCCTTTCAAAAGTCAGTGGGATTGAATGGAGTGGGTACAAAAGCGGTGAACGCATTGTCTAGCTATTTCAAAGTTCAAGCTTATAGGGAGGGGCAAACGGCCTGGGCCGAGTTCAATATTGGAAACCTTACTGAAAAATCTCCGATAGAGGTATCTTCAGAGAAAAATGGTACCTATGTAGAGTTTGTTCCTGACAACTCGGTTTTTAAGAACTATCATTATATACCACAATTTGTGGATAGCATGATTTGGAACTATTGCTACCTGAATGCAGGGTTAACGATTTCTTTTAATAAGAAGAAGTTTATTTCGCACAATGGTTTGCTAGATCTGCTGTCAAGAAAAACGGAAGAGGCAGATATCAGATATCCTATTGTGCATTTAAAAGGTGATGATATTGAAATGGCTCTTACCCATAGCAATCATTATGGAGAAGAGTATTCTTCTTTTGTGAATGGTCAAAACACCACACAAGGAGGAACCCACTTGTCCGCTTTTAAAGAAGCCATTGTAAAGACCGTGAGAGACCATTATGGCAAGGATTACGCTGCGGAGGATATAAGAGCTTCTATTATAGGTGCTATTGCCATCAAAGTTCAGGAGCCCGTTTTTGAATCTCAAACAAAGACAAAATTAGGCTCAATCACTATTTCGCCCGAAGAGAATGCTCAGACCGTAAGAACATTTGTCAATGACTTCATCAAAGAAAAGTTTGACAACTTCTTACATATGAATCAGGAGGTAAAAGACGCTTTAAAGAAAAGAATTGAACAATCTGAGAGAGAGCGTAAAGAATTGGCAGGTGTTAAGAAACTGGCCAACGAAAGAGCGAAGAAGGCGAGTTTGCATAATAAGAAGCTTAGAGACTGTAAGTATCACCTTACAGACACTAAATATGAGGATAGATTAAATACGACACTTTTTATTACAGAAGGTGATTCTGCCTCTGGTAGTATTACGAAGGCTCGTAGTCCAGAGACGCAGGCTGTATTCAGTTTAAGAGGGAAGCCCCTCAACTGTTATGGTTTGTCCAAGAAAGTTGTTTATGAGAACGAAGAATTCAATTTACTGCAACACGCACTTAATATTGAAGACGGCATGGATGGCCTCAGATATAGCCAAGTTGTGATTGCAACAGATGCTGACGTTGACGGTTCTCACATTAGATTATTGCTTCTAACTTTCTTTTTGCAGTTTTTTCCTGATGTGGTTAGGGGTGGACACCTATATATTCTTCAGACACCCCTGTTTAGAGTAAGGAATAAGAAGGAAACTTTCTATTGCTATTCTGATGAGGAAAAAAAGCGTGCAATACAAAAACTTGGAGGAAAACCTGAAATAACTAGATTTAAAGGTCTTGGTGAGATTTCTCCCCACGAATTTGAAGGATTCATAGGAAAAGATATTAGATTGGACCCTGTTATACTCGAAAAGGAATCAAGTATTGCCAAAATCTTAGGCTATTTTATGGGGAAAAACACCCCCGAGAGACAGAAGTTTATTATTGAAAACTTGAAAATAGAAAAGGATATGGTGGAAGAGGATATGATTCCGGACGAGAAAACAGTAATTGCTTAACCTCCGAAATTTAATATCTATGAAAAAAATCGCATTACACTGGCAAATTATTATTGGAATGTTTTCCGGGATTCTAATAGGGGCATTTTTGCTTCTATTTCCTTGGGGAAAAGATTTCGTTACCGATTGGATAAAGCCCTTTGGTACCATCTTTATAAATTCCTTAAAGCTCATTGCGATTCCGCTTATTATAGCTTCTTTAGTAAAAGGAGTTTCAGATTTAAATGATATTCGCCAATTGTCCAAAATGGGCTCTCGAACCATTGGGATGTATTTAGTAACCACGGTGGTGTCTATTTCTCTAGGTTTACTTTTAGTGAATGTAGTGAAGCCAGGCAGGTTTATTGAAGAAAACACCAGATTGGAAATGATGGCCAGTTTTTCTGGTGAAGCAGATTCCAGGATAGCCTCAGCGGCAGAAACTCAAGAACGTGGACCTTTAGATGCCTTAATAGATATAGTTCCAGATAATATTGTTGCGGCAGCCAGCTCAAATGGTAACATGTTACAGATTATATTCTTTGTCGTGTTTTTTGGCATTGGCATCATTCTGATAGAACCAGAAAAGTCTAAACCCGTAAAAGACTTTTTTGATGGCTTAAATGAAGTCATTCTGAAAATGATTGATATCATTATGCTGTTTGCCCCTTTTGGAGTTTTTGCCTTACTAGCAACGCTTGTTGTAGAAGCCCCCTCTACAGACGTCTTCATAGCCTTGGGTGCATATGGATTAACGGTCGTTTTAGGCTTGGCTATTTTACTTTTTCTTTTTTACCCAACTATGGTCAAAATTTTTACTGGAATTGGATATAAAAAGTTCATGAATGGTATTTCTCCAGCCCAGCTATTGGCTTTTTCTACCAGTTCTAGTGCTGCTACCTTGCCAGTTACCATGGAGAGGGTGGAAGAACATTTAGGGGTAGAGAAAGATGTAGCTTCTTTTGTCTGTCCTGTTGGAGCCACAATAAATATGGATGGTACCAGTCTTTATCAAGGAGTGGCGGCTGTTTTTATTGCTCAAGTTTTTGGGAACGACCTAACACTTGCTGATCAGCTCATCATCGTTTTGACAGCCACTTTAGCTTCAATAGGTACTGCTGCGGTACCCGGAGCAGGAATTTTAATGTTAGTGATAGTTTTAGAGTCCATTGGTGTAAATCCTGCCGGAATTGCTCTTATTTTTGCGGTAGATAGACCGTTAGATATGATAAGGACTTCTGTTAATATCACCAGTGATGCTTCGGTAGCCATTTTGGTCGCTAAAAGCTTGGGTAAATTAAAAGAACCTAAGGTCAAAAACTGGGATGACAACTATAAATTAAATCATTGATTTTGAAATTAGAAGACTTACGAGAAGGGATAAATAAGATTGACAGTCAGTTGCTCAAATTGTTAAATGAGCGTATGGACTATGTCAAAAAAGTAGGGGAGTTAAAGCAACAAACCAATACCGTAATTTATAGACCTGAAAGAGAAAAGGAAATCATTACCAGACTTTCTGGTGAAAATGACGGGCTTTTGAATCCAAAGGCCATTGAAGCTATATTTTTAGAGATTTTTGCTACGGCAAGGAATATTGAATTGGCCGAA
>NZ_JBSRVI010000153.1:0-23936 GCF_055134445.1 Arcticibacterium sp. | reverse complement strand
AAGCGAAAGGTTACTGGCATTGAGTAGGTTAGAAATTATTGATTCCGAAGAAGAAAAAGAATTTGACGATTTAGCCGAATTGGCTTGTTACGTATGTGGAACGCCGGTAGCTCTTATTAGTTTTATTGAAAAGGAAAGACAATGGTTTAAGTCTGCAGTTGGTACAAATTTAAGGGAAACTCCTAGAGATATTGCTTTTTGTTCTCACGCCATTTTGGATGAGCACGGTCTCATGGTAGTTCCTGACAGCACACAAGACTACCGCTTCCTGGACAACCCGCTCGTCACTGGCGACACCAACATACAGTTTTACGCTGGCGTGCCCTTAAACGTGGATAACAGCTTTCCGGTAGGAACGCTCTGTGTGCTGGATACCAAGCCCAACATCCTCACAGAAGAGCAGAAAGAAGCCTTAAGGAAAATATCTAGACAGGTGATTAAACTTTTGGAGCTGAGAAAGAAGAATTTGGACATTAGAGACACTGCTAACGCCAACGAGAAACTTTTAAAAGAAGAGATAGAACGTCATACAGAAATCCTGAAACACAAAAATATAAAGCTAAGCCAGCTTAATGCAGAAATGGAGCAAATGGTTTATATAGCTAGCCATGATTTAAAGGAACCCATAAGAAAACTGAAAATTTATGCCGACATTTTAGGAGAAGACACTACCGATAAGGAGAAGCTGAAGAAGTTCTTGCCCAAGATTCATAATAGTGCAGATAGGGCCTATAATCTAGTGAACGACATCCTAGATTTTGCCAAAATAAATTCCTTTGAACTGGTAAAGAAACCCTTGGATTTTAACGAAATCATGGAACAGGTTTATGAGGTCAATAGCGAGATTATCAATGAAAGCAATGCCGTTATTTCTCATGAAGGTTTGCCGGTTATTATGGCGGATGAGAGTCAAATGATTCAGCTGTTTGGTAATTTGATTCAAAATGCCATTAAATACTGCGAAGGCGTTCCGCGTATAACTATTTCGTCCACCATCTCAAAAGAAGCGGCACCTAGTGAGGAAAGAGAGATGAAGAGCTTTTATAAAATACAAATGACTGATAATGGCATTGGTTTTGATATCAGTCATAAAGAAAAAATCTTTGATTTCTTTCAAAGACTTCATAGCAAAGAAGAGTTTAGTGGTACTGGAATAGGATTGGCTATTGTGAAAAAAATAACCCAAAATCACGGTGGGCTGGTGAAAGCTGAAAGTATAACGGGTGAAGGGTCGATTTTTAGTATTTATTTACCGGTTTAGCTTCGGTTTCTTCCTAATGAAATTTACATTTCTTTAGGAAGAATTTGTTTTTGAAACGATGTTCTTGGGTTTCAAGTTAATCTCACAAATAATTAAACCCGGAATATGCGTTGGGGAATCGTTATGAGTTTTAAAGTGCAATAAATCAGATAATTAAAGGAAATTGGCATATCCATTCGACATTAGCTCAGGGTAAACGTTATGGTGATTGAGTTTAAAAGGTTTACGTACTGATTTGAAGCAATTTAGGTACGGTCCCGATAAAATCGGGAGATTGCCTAATGCGGATTAAATTTACCTGCTAGTGATACAAAGTCAACGGTGCTTTGACGTTGCTTAATCGCCAAATAACGGATCGTTTAAAATCGGTTTTTTTTTAATTCTCGAACTTATAAGGCTAGGAGGCTTGAAGTAATCGGGTATGTAATCTTTGTTACAAATATCGCTAAACTTAAAACTTACCTTTGATAAAGAAATAATTAATTTCATCAATTAAAGTATTAAATGAGTATTAAAAATGCAATCGGATTGGATCAAGAAAAGGCGAAACATTTGGCAGAAAAGCTCAATGAGCTTCTAGCAAATTATTCTGTTTTTTATCAAAATACAAGAGGCTATCATTGGAATATAAAAGGCGACAAGTTCTTTGAACTTCACATTAAGTTTGAAGAATTGTATAATGATTTGATTTTGAAGATAGATGAGGTGGCAGAAAGGATTTTAACCCTGGGTCATACGCCTAAACATAATTACTCTGATTATAGGTCTATTTCCCAAATAAAGGAAAGTGTTCAAGTAAGTGACGGAATGGTGGCGGTTGAAGATATTTTAGGCTCGTTCCAGACCATAATAATACTTCAAAGAGAACTGCTTTTAATTGCTGCCGACGCCGAGGACGAAGGTACAAATGCCTTAATGAGTGACTATATTAGGGTGCAAGAGAAATTGGTTTGGATGTATTCATCGTTCCTCAATATATAAGTTAAGAAACGTGTTAAATGCTCTAGCTTTAGAGGAAAATTAAAAAAACTAAACTGTCAGAACAGCAAAATTACTGGGACAGCATTTATGCTACAAAACTTTCTAACGAAGTAAGTTGGACACAGGACGTTCCAAAGACTTCGCTCGACTTTGTTCATTACGCAAACTTGGACAAAACTGCCAATATTATTGATATCGGTGGGGGCGATAGCAAACTCGTTGACTTCTTGTTGGAAGAAGGCTATGAGAATATTACGGTGCTTGACATTTCAGAACAAGCTTTAACAAAAGCAAAGTTACGTCTTGGCGGGAAAGCGGATAAAGTAAATTGGATTGTTAGTGATATCATCGACTATCAGCCTACCACATCGTTTGACTTTTGGCATGACAGAGCTGCTTTTCATTTTTTAACAACTGAGGAGAAGGTGGTGAAATATATTTCAACGGCCAGACAAGCAGTAAAAGAAAATGGCTTTGTAACAATAGGAACATTCAGTAAGGATGGACCCAAAAAATGCAGCGGATTAGACATCAAGCAATATGATGAAAATACTTTAACGTCTGAGCTTCAAAAAGGTTTTAAGAAAATTAAATGCGTAACCGAAGACCATAGGACCCCCTTTAACACAACTCAAAACTTTTTGTTCTGCTCCTTCAAACGTCATGATTAAACCGTAATTTGCAATACTAGACTAGACGGATGTATCATGTAAAATACCATGGAGATATTTGAAAATATAAGTCGATGGATGCTTGCCCATCCGGTTTCTACCGGCATTGCTAAATACCTGGTTTGGGCTGTTTTTATATTACTAGCCATTGCCTTTTTAAGACAGCTTTTAAGAAAAAAGCTACCCGATACGGCCGTTCGTTATAAATCTCAAAAAGCGATAGAGATTTTCGGTTACCTAATTCTTGTTATCATCACCATATCATTTTTTACTGGAAACATTAAAGACTTTGGATTAGCCATTGGCTTTCTTACCGCAGGAATTACCATAACCTTACAAGAATTAATTTTAAGTATAGCGGGCTCCTTTTATATTTTCTTTGTTGGTGTTTACAAGCCTGGAGACCGGATAGAAATTAATAATATTAAAGGAGATGTGATTGACATTGATAGTATTTATACTACTATGATGGAAATTGGAGAATGGGTCTCTAGCGATAATTACAGCGGAAGAATCGTAAAACTGAGCAATGCATTTGTGTTTAAAGGCCCGGTCTATAACTATTCCAAGGATTTTCCATTCGTTTGGGATGAATTTAATCTGCCGATAAGATATGGCTCAGATATAGAATTGGCAAAGACTATTGTGGTTCAAATTGCCTCAGAAACGCTATCTGAATATGTTTCACAATCCATTTCGGAATGGAGCCAAGTGGTTAATAAATATTATATTGAAAATGCTGTAGTAGATCCTACCTTAGCCATTACCATGACCGATAACTGGGTTCAGTTCAACCTTCGATATATTGTAGACTATAAAAAAAGGAGATACACTAAGAACATACTAAATGAATTGATTGGCAAAGCCATTCAAAAAACAGAAGGCAAAGTACAGCTGGCCTCTGCCACTTTTGAGATTGTTAGCGTTCCGGTTATTAATGTTAAAAAGGAATAATACCCATCCTGAAATTAGGCTTAATTTGGATAACGTTAGTTCAAGGGTTTGAAGCTTTTTTGGCAGAAGCTCATTACTTTTAAATACACAACGGGTCAGCGTTCGGGTTTTACATCGAAATAACATGGAAATTGAAAAAGAAAAATACCTTTTAGAGCTAAAAGCAGCCTTTAATAAGTTATCCAAAATATCTGAAAAATCATGGTCGCTTATAGCCTCAATTGTACACTTTCAATGCGTGAAAAAAGGAGAACTTGTATTGAGAGCTGGGCAAACAGCGAAACAAGTACATTTTGTATGTAAAGGTGTTTTCCGAACCTTCTATACCGACGACCAAGGGAATGTTTACACCAAAAACATTTTCCTCGAAAATAGCTTTCCTGCTTCCAAAGTCTCCCTTCTTCTTTGTGCCCCTTCGTACTTTTCTATCGAAGCTTTAGAAGATGCCATCATTATAAATTTCAATTTTGAAGCCTACAAGAAGTTAATTGAGGAAAATGAAGATTTAAAAGACTTTTACATTTCCTATATCGAGCGAAATTGGATCATAGAAAAGGAGCAAAAGGAAATTTCGTTGGTGATGGAAAACGCCAGCGAGAGGTACTTAAAACTACTGAAAAAGCATCCTGATTTAGAGAAACGCATTGCTCAGCACCATATAGCGTCCCATCTTGGAATTACACCCACCCAGTTAAGCAGGGTTAGAAAAGCTTTAAAAAAATAACTAAATCAACATATGTAAATGCACAGGAGGAATCAACGCACCAACTTTGCGTGATGAATCAATTCACATTATCCGCGTTAGCTCTTCTTGGTGGTGTTTTTTTAGCTATCCAAGGTGGCTTAAATGCACATCTAGGCGTCGTGCTTAAAAATCCATTTTTGGCATCTGTAGTTGCCTTTTTTAGTAGCAGTATTTTTGCTATGCTAATGGTTGCGTTTAGCGTTAAAACGTTTCCGCCCATCGGGCAATTAAAAGAGATTCCGTTTTATTTATGGTTTACGGGAGGCTTTTTTAGCGTACTGGGCATTAGCATTTACTACTACATTATTCCCAAATTAGGGGTGTCTACTATGATTTCTTTTGGCTTGTGCGGACAGCTCGTGTTTGCGGTTATTGCAGGGCATTATGGATGGTTTCATTTGCCGATAGAGCCTATTACCTACAAAAGAATGGCAGGTATAATGGCCATGATATTCGGAATATTTTTAATCAATTGGAAATGAAAATAAATCAAAATATTAAAAATTTGACTTCTTTATGGGAAAAAGCCAGTAGGTACAATAATAGCCTGACATCCTCTGCCGCGTTTAACTATGCTACCATGGAAAACAGGAAATGGCCCAATAGGTTATGGTTTCATGCCGATTTAGATGAGGACGCTGTCTTGAAGGCCAAAATCCAGGTGATTTCTTCTTATCCAAACCTTGTCATACCTTATTGGGATATTTATGGAAACAATTCAAGTCGGTTTTTAGAACAAAATGGATTTGTAAAACACTTTGAGCAAATAGGGATGTGTCTTGAAATGTATAAACCATTTGAAATACAAGGGAATATCGACATCAAATTGATTGTTACTGAAGATGACGCCATACTTTGGAGCAAGTTATTCACGGCATCTTTTGGTTACGAAATTCATCCTGATATTCTCATCAATACGCATGAAAATATCAACTATTATGTGGTTTATTATCAAGGCGGTGCCATTGGCACGGCCATCACCTATCAGACGGGAAATATTACAGGCTTTCATTCGATCGGCATTATTCCAGAAGGAAGACGTAAGGGACTTGCCGATGAACTCATGAAAGTGCTATTAAACATATCGATAGAAAAGAAAAGTGAATATGCAACACTTCAAGCCTCTGCCATGGGAAGAGATTTGTATATTAAATTAGGATTTGAAGAACAATTTTTGATAAAGAATTACGCCTTAGATTCCAATTATTTAGGGTAGAAATTAGTCCTGATAGCCATCATAAGGTTTTCTAATATTATAGTTCGGGTTAAAAAGCTAAGATTAGCATGATATGAAATAAGGACCCATTCAATAGGGAGTTAATCTGGTCGTTATAGCATAAGATTTAATTTTTTTGGTCAAGGATCAATTTCTTGATTATAGTGGTTCTTATGAGTTAAAAGCGGTTATTTGCATATGCACAGATTTTGAAGTCAACCCATTATTCGGATTAAATCAGTACATCAACAGAAAATAATAAAAGTATTAGCTTTAATAATTAACAAACCATGGACAACTATACCATTTTTAAAATTGACGGTGTTGAAAAGAGTTTCTCTATTGAGAATGCACCAGAATTCAATTTCGGTCAAAACGAAGTGCTTTCAACAGAAACCATGGACGTTGCCTTTAACCAAAAATGGTATAAGGAAGGTTTTTCTGAAGTAAATTTTCTTAATGAAAAGGAGTTTGAATCACTAAAAGAAGGACTCATAAGAAGCATCGGCAGTATAATAAGTCAAGAATGTTCTGTGAACTTAGATGGCTTTAACTTAGAAAACTACCACCACTATGTTAAAACCGATGCGGAACATTTTAAGGTAGTTACTAGAACAAGAGATTTGTTTTCTGCCGATTTTAATTTTCCGGTGGAAGAGATATTACCACGTTTAGTTAAAATACTGAACTTCAACTTAACAGATATAGACCCTAAGACCGGGGATAAATTACATATCATAGTACGTATAAATAGACCAATGTCTAAAGACTATAACCCACCGCATAAAGACATTTACGAGGGTGTGGATAATAGCAACTATATACCTCAATTTATTAATTTTTGGATCCCGATTGCCGGTGTGACAGAAAAATCAAATTTACCTTTAGCACCCCAAAGCCATCTTATCAATGAGAATCTGGTTGAAAGAACTTTTGAGGGCGGTAAAATAGAGGGGAATAAGTATAGGGTACGTATGATAAAGACTTGGAATGGCGACAATGCTCTGGCTAGGTCTAAAGTGAAATATGGTGAAGTTTTAATTTTCTCTTCTCATTTAATTCATGGCTTAGCAGTTAATGATGAAATGGATAAAACTAGAGTGGCCCTAGAATTTAGGCTTTTCAAGTCGGAAGAGTAAGGACGTTTTGGTAGGATATAAATAAAGATACGAATCCATAAGGTTTTGGCTGTGGGCAAATTTCAAGAAAACATTCGCTCAATTTCAAACCTCATGGTTGGGGAGATTTTGGCATTGATGATCCCCCCCAATTCAAATTAAAAGTCGTGATGGAAGCTCTTAAGGAGCGTCAGACGTTGGCCGAATTGGCTCAGAGGTTTGAACTGAGCCCACAGTAAATTAGCACATGGAAACGAGAGTTTCTTAACAACGCTGAAACCGTTTTCGAATCCTCCAAGAAGGATAAAAGAAGTAAGCCAGAAATTGAAAAAGAAAATCTGCTTAAAACGATAGGTGAGTTGAAAGTGGCCAATGATTTTTTAACGAAAGCCTTGCGTTAAAAAGCGTTGCTGAGCGTAGAAGTTTGATAAGCAGGCATCACCCTAAGCTCAGTATACAAAAACAGACTGCCTTACTGAAAGTGTCCAGATCAGGGTTTTATTACAAACCCAAAGGCGAATCAACGTTGAATTTAGAGTTGATGGGATAATGGATGAACATTACCTGAGTCACCCTTATAAAGGTGCTCCAATGATGCATGCCTGGCTTAGAGGCTTAGGATATAAAGTGAATATCAAGCGAATAGAGAGGCTCTTTTACGGAATTATGGGTCTGAGAGCTGTTGCCCCTGGTAAGCACACCACAAAACGTAATCCTGAGCATAAGCCCTATCCATATTTGCTTCGTAACCTAAAGATAGAGCGAGTTAAACAGGTATGGGCAACCCGATATCACTTACATCCCTATGGCTAAAGGTTTCATGTATTTAACAGCCATAATAGACTTGTACAGCAGATATGTGGTGAATTGGAGTGTGAACAATACCATGGACGCTGAATGGTGTGTAGATGTTCTACAAGAAGCACTTACCTTGCATGGAAAGTCAGAAATCATCAATACAGATCAGGGTAGCCAATATACTTCTAAACAATTTACAGAATGTATTAGGCCAAAAGCTAATGTTGAGCATGGATGGCAAAGGAAGAGCCATAAATAACGCATTCATAGAAAGACTATGGAGGAGCACAAAATATGAAAAGGTGTATCTTAATCCGCCTAAAGATGGTGTTGATTTAAGCCTACAGATGTTGGACTATTTTCGATATTATAATAATAAAAGGCATCATTCAAGCCTTGCTTATAAAACTCCGATTGAATTCTACTTAAACAATATGGAGTATGTTGACAACAAGGCACTTATGAATTTACAATCAAACTTATTAGCAAAAAAGAAAAATAAGGACTCTAAAACAACAACAATAGTTTTATCTTAATTATATTAGTTTACTGTCCTAAAGATTGGGTGATGATCATACAATGGTTTCAGTCAAGATTTAATTATTGAAATATAATACCCATTCGCACTTACACGAATCTACATATAGTTATCACTTATATGTTAATAAAACTTAACTCAAAAGCTTATCCGTTACTATCGGAAGGCTTATTCTTATCTTCGAAAAATTAACCTTTGTAGCCCGCACTTTGCGTAGTTTCAAATTGTTGGTCGGCATATAAAAACAAGACATACAGATAATGAAAAACTTACTTAAGTTGCTAATAATGACACTGCTAATCGTAGGATGTGCCAAAAATAAATCGAAATCACAAGAACTTACAACTGGTTCTGAAACCATAGAATATAATGGAACAGCAAGTGTTACCCAAGGGATAGCTACCACGAAAACGGAAGATATTTATTCTTGTGAGCGTGGAAGAAAGACTGATGTTGGAGCGATCACTTCTACCGATGGTAAAAAATGGACTGTGCCTGCTCAAACAAATTATACAAACATTGGCTTTCCATTTTCAGGAGATTTATTTAATTCCTGTGAAGGGAAGAATTATAGAACAGCAAAAGAGGCCCTATCCAATTTTGATGATTCCAAAATTATAGAAATTGACGAAGAAGGCGAGATTTTTACAGCCTTTATTTTTGCCGATAACTACTTTGAAATGTATGTGAACGGCGTTCCAGTTGGAAAAGATAAAGTTCCATTTACGGAGTTTAATTCTAGCATAGTAAAATTTAAAGCCAAAAAACCATTTGCCATAGCCATGAAGTTGGTGGATTGGGAAGAGCACCTTGGTGTGGGTTGTGAAGCCAATAGAGGTAAAGCTTTTCACGCAGGAGATGGCGGAATGGTGGCTGTTATTAAAGATGAGCAAAACAATATTATCGCAACAACTAATGAAAACTGGAAAGCACAGACTTTTTACACAGCACCCATTAAGGACTTAAATTGTGTATCTGAAGATGGTAATTATAGATATTCAAAAAATTGCGATATCAATGGAGGTCAAGATGGAACTTCGTTCTATGCTTTGCATTGGGAAACTCCCACTGATTGGATGAAGACTGATTTTGATGATTCTAATTGGCCAAATGCAGGCACCTTTACAAACCAAACCATCGGTGTTGATAATAAGCCTTCGTACACCAACTTCACTTCTATTTTTGACGATTCTAAAAATGATGCCGAATTTATATGGTCTACCAATGTGGTCTTAGATAATGAAGTTTTAGTACGCTATACCGTTAAATAATGATTCATTTATCTAGCAACATAAATTAGCAACCACGAAATGAGAAAAAGTCTAGTATTTATTATCGCAATGATGACTTTGTTTTTAGGGAATTCTTGTACTTATAACAAAGAAGTTTCTTCTTATAAATATGATGATTTTAAAACCATCCATCCTGATTTTAAATTGAATAGTAAGGCTGTAGCTGATGGGAAATTATTAAAAGCTTTTAAGTGTGAAGAAAAAGTAGCTGGTGTAGAAAATTCTATCCCACTATCTTGGTCTAATGTACCTGAAGGCACAAAATCTTTAGCTATTGTGATGTATCACTACCCAAAGAAGGATGATAAATCAGAAATAAATTCATATTTTATTCTATGGGGTATCAACCCTTCTGTGTCTGAAATTCCCTATAAAATGGCTAACAACCCTAGCTGGTATATGGGATCTAATAAAGATGGAACAGCCATTTCTTATACCTCACCTTGTTCTCGCGGACACGGGGAACATAAGTATACTATTGCTCTATTTGCATTGTCAGAAACACCAAAGTCACTTCCTGAATCTAATTCTCTTGCTGTTGATTTAAACACATTTATGAAAGCCATTTCTGATGATAACATAATTGACATAACAACTTTAACTTTTATAGATTCTAATTAATGAAAAAGATAGTATTCCTATTAACAGTTCTGTTTTTATCCTTTCAAGTTTCTGCTCACGAAGGCGGGCACGGTTCAACAACGAAAGTTTGGCATTTTACAAATAGTGAAATGAACTTAAAAGCTGAATTCATTGAAAAAATTGACGAAAGCGTGTATCTAATGAATGATAAGCACAAAGTTGTCATCTTCAATATTTCAGACTTTACAAGTAAAGAGCAACAGTATATTTTAAATAAGGCAAATTGGATTAGTAACAAAAACACTTCACAAACAAAGCCTCAATTATTTTCAATAAACTATGCTAAAATTCTAATTTATTTTGGTATTGCCTTGATAATGTTTTCATTCTTCAAGTTTAGGAAAAAGAACGACTCTGAAATTTTTGCTTTAAGTTTAATCGGATTTGCTTTTGTTATTATGGGTTGTAAAACCAATCCTTCATCAAAAGGTATCCCAATGGCAAAAAATGACGTTTCATATTTAAAATCTATTTTTGGCGTTTTTGACAAAGTGACTACACGCTTCGATAATAAATATTTCTACATAGAATCAAACGGAATACCTGAACACGAAATGATGACAGGCATAACCAATTGGCAACAACAAGTTCCTATTAATCACGATTATTCAGGTAATAATGCTTGGGCAATTCCTTTGCAACCTGAATTAGCTGTAAACCCGCTATCGACAAAAGATAATTTTATGAAAGGAGCCATTGCTATTTCTGCGAATGGAATACCAATTTTTAACCCTTTAAACAATCGTGGCGAAGATGCAAACGCCATTGGAGAATTAGACAAATGGGGCGGACATTGTGGAAGAGCTGATGATTATCATTATCATTTACCTCCTACGCACTTACAGTCTAAAGTAGGTAATGACAAACCGATAGCGTATGCTTTAGATGGTTTTCCTGTTTACGGAGAAACTAAAGAGCCATTAGACGAAAATCTTGGACGTTTTACTACAGACAGTTCATATCAATATCACGCAGTTAAAGAATATCCCTATCTCATAGCAGCTATGAAAGGGAAAGTTGAATTCAATCCAAGAACTAAAGCACCAGAAAATGAAATTATGCCACAAGCAAAAACTAGAGGAGTTCGACCTGATTTAAGACCGCTACGTGGTGCTAAAATTATTGATTTTAAGAATCCGAAACCTAAAGAATACAGCTTGAAATATGAGGTTGAATCGACTATTTATACGATAAATTATGGTTGGGATAACAAAGGAAATTATAATTTCGAATTTATAAACCCAGACGGAACAACGACAAATTCGACATATAAGAGGGAATAAAAACTACCTCCCAATAAGGCACATGAAAAATAGCGTTTTAGTGCTTAATTCAAATATAGTCAGCTAGTAAGAATCTGGTCGTAATCCATAAAATTAGTGTGAAAACTCCGCGACTTTTAAAATGAAGCCGTTAACTTCGAGTAAGAAAAAATGACAGACACCACTCTAAGGGGCATATGGACTGGCGGAAGTATACTTGATTTTTTTTTGGATATATTGAAAGAATATTTAGATTAATTGTAAGAACAATTTCACTTATGAAAACCTTACCACCAGGCCAGAGAGCATCAGATATCTTCCCGAGATTCGGACTTCCAACATATGCCAATCGTTTCCCTAAAGAAGTAGATAAAATAAGGTTTTCGATTGGAGGCGATTTGGAGGAATTTGAGATATCTGAAGAATTGATTTTGCTCCCAAGAACAAATCAGGTTTCAGATTTTCATTGTGTAACAACTTGGAGTAAGTTGAATCTCAACTGGAGTGGGTATAGGTTCAATGATTTTTACGCAGCATTGATCTTACCTAAAGTGTCAAAAGAAATAACTTTCGTGGTGCTTAAGGCTCAAGATGGATATAAAACTAGTTTGCCACTAAGGGATTTGATGCAACAAAATGTCTTGCTTGCTGATAAACTTGATGATCAACCACTCAGTTTGGAGCATGGAGCACCAATCAGGATTGTTGCTCCAGACCATTATGGCTACAAAAATCTAAAACACATAAAACGCATAGAATTTTATGCTGAAAAGCAAACTGTGAAACAGGGTATCCTAAGCTTTATGGATCACCCGAGAGGAAGGGTTGCTAATGAAGAAAGAGCGAGCAAAGGACTTGGCATTATTTTCCGATGGCTATATAAGTTTAGAGTAAAAGGTACAATTAGAGACTTTGAAAAGTCAACTGCCGAATATAGAGCCACATTGAAAAATAAAAACTAACAATATGTAAATCATCCACGTGTTGGAGGTTATAGATACTGGGTTTAAAGAATCGTGATATACTAATTAAAATACTATTAATGAAGAACTTATATGCCTGTTTTTGTTTAGCAACAATCCTTTTCTCTTGCAATGCAAAACTAACAAACAATAAAAAACCAAATAGTTCGTCTCACGCTTATTTATCATCCTATAAAGCACCAGTTTTTACGCAAGATGATCGAATAGAAAAGATTAAGCAGATTGCTCCTGAGTTAAATAAGTTAATAGAAGAACATGCCAAGGCAAATAATATACCTGGTATTGCTTACGGTATTGTTGTTGACAACGAGTTAGTATTGTCATCTGCCACAGGGTTTATAAACCTGGAGAAAAAAACACTTGCTACGCCATTATTAGCTTTTCGAATTGCATCTATGACTAAAAGTTTTACAGCCATGGCTATTATGAAACTTAGAGATGAGGGGAAATTGGATTTGAGTAATCCTGCCAGCCAATATATTCCTGAAATGGCTAAGCTCAAATACCTAACTAAAGATACCCCTATTATTACCATTGGAAACCTCTTAACAATGACTGCTGGATTTCCAGAAGACAATCCATGGGGTGATCGTCAATTAAATGAATCAGATAAAATGTTGATTGATCTTATGGAAGAAGGCGTATCCTTTTCTAATTCTTCCTCTTATAAATATGAGTATAGTAACACAGGATACGCCCTCTTAGGTAGTATTGTGTCAAGGGTTTCAGGTGTTCCATTCCAAGAATATATTAAGACCAATATCTTAGAGCCATTAGGCATGGAGCACACTTATTGGGAATATGATAGTGTGGATAAAGAGCAATTGGTAATGGGATACCGCAGGGAAGAGAAACAATGGAAGTTAGAACCAATGCTTCATGATGGAGCCTATGGTGCCATGGGTGGATTGATAACTTCAATAGATGATTTTAGTAAATATATAAGTTTTCATCTTTCTGCCTGGCCTCCAAGAAATGATAAAGAAACCGGACCGGTTAAAAGGAGTACTCTTCGGGAAATGCAAACACCACAATATGCGGAGCTGAATGCGAAAGATACTGACTTTAGTGGCGAACCTTGTGCCGTAATTTCTGGATATGGCTTTGGACTAGGCATTACCACTTTTTGTAATGGTTTAAAACAGGTGGGTCACGGTGGAGCACTTCCTGGCTTTGGTAGCGATTATCGATTTTATCCTGAATATGGGATTGGTATTATGGCTTTCTGTAATCTTACTTATACCGCTGCTTATCCTAGAAAAAAAATTGGAGAATTGTTGTTTGAAAAAATTGGATTAATGCCCAGACAGCTGCCTGTATCCGATATTTTAATAGAAAGGCAAGAGCAGATCATAGAATTGATCCAGAATTGGAATCCGGAACTTGAAACGAATCTTTTAGCCGAAAACTTTTATATGGATAAATCACGTGCGTTTCGTATTTCTGAAACACAAGAGATATTGAATAAGGCTGGAGCTATTCAAACCACAAACGAGGTAGAACCCAATAATCAACTAAGAGGGCGTTTCAAGGTGCAAGCAGAAAATGGAGTTATAAATATCTTCTTTACACTTACACCAGAAATATACCCAAAAGTGCAGCAATTGGATATTTCATTTCAGGCGAGTGAAACAAAATGATTCTTTGGAGCATATGATGAGTTGTTAAGTATAGCGTTTGGCGGTATTTGACTACCTTTTAGAGGGTTTTACATCTGTATTTTAAGCACGCTCTATGTTACTCGTCTGACCGAATAATCAATTTATAGCTGTAATCGTTTATATCCGTTAAAAACGGTTATTTGCATTACAGCGTTAACTATATCCAATGGTTAGCTCCACGATAGTAAACAAATTGAATTAATATGCTCGAACTATTATCAGGATTAAGTGCTTTTGCCGGAGTATTTGCATTGATATCCCCAAAGACACCGATAGCAAAGAAATTGTTTAATAGAATAGGAATTGACAATGAAATTCTAATAAAGCAGAATAGTACTTATAATAAAGTCTTACTGTTCATTACAACTTCTATGATTCTGTTAACAATTCTCTCTATTCTCCTTTATTTAGATTATTCCAAGTTTGTCTTAATCGTTTTATACATCATCATGTTTTCTGGATTTTTTACTATTCTATCTATTTGTAGTAGGATTGTAGATAAAGTTCAAAAGAAAACTGAAATTAAAAAAAGAAGGTTCTTTACTTCTATTGGGAATAAACCAATAATGATACTTTTATCAACGATGTTAATTTCATTATTATTACTAAATACCGCACCAACAATCTATAACAGTAATGAGCTGAGCAAATTGTATGAGAACCTTCAATTTTACGATTTTCCATTACACTCATTGATTTCGAACAAAGAAAATTCAAAAGAAGAGTTTGCAATAAAATATGAAAACATTGTTAAGCTTACTCAGAAATCTCAATTGTTACAGGATTATGAACGATACTACAAGGAAGGTATAGAATTTAGTTGCGACACCACATCTATTGGAACGAATCACTCTAAAGTTAAAAGGGATATGTTTTTATTCTTGTGCCATAATTTTGATGAAGATTTTAGACAAATATATCTTCGGCAATTTCAAAATTCATTTTTTGGTAGAAGAGCTGGCTTTTCCCCTGAATCGTATCCATTGAATTGGCTGATTAAATCAACGGAGTCGCAATCTTATAAATTAAGTAGACTGATTTTAAATATTCGACTGATCCTTGCAAACACTTATTTATACCTAGCGAATAAAACTAAATCAGTCCTAAACGCTTTATATGGAGTTCTGATTTTATCTTTTTGTTATTTTGGCTCTGTTAGAATCTATAAGTACAATCGAAAATATGATAAGGAAACTACTAGTCCAAAATTTATTTTCTATTCAATATATTCACTCATTTCAATGCTTATATTCATATGGTCAATATTAATCTAAAATGAGAAACACGACAGCAAATAATGTACATACTTAAGCTTTCCTTTAGTCAGCCTCTACTTGTGCTAACCGTCGCACCCAATGCAAAAACTAATTGCAATTCCTGGTTTTAAAAACAAAATTGACAGATGACTAATCATTTTTAATATCCAATGCTATTTCAAATATTGATGATAAGGAAAGTTTTCAACCCTATTTAACTCAAATTGTGGGTTTATTCAAACAGTTTGGTGGCAGTGGAATGAAACTATGAAAACTATAGAACAGGAAATGAGTAATAAATGCGATGGTAGTTTTTGAATTTCCAAGTGCCCATCTGTAAAAAAATGATGTCAAGAGAAGAATTTAACGCCTTAAACGACTTGAGTAAAAAGCCTACAAACAAGAAGTGGATTTAATGATATTTGAAGCACTTGAAAAAAACACAGCTAAAAAATGTATAAAAAAATAGCCGAAACGTAGTAAATTCAAGGGTTGTAGCCAGATTCAACTTTTGTGTAACTTAACTGGAAAGTGTCATAAAATTGGCTACTACTCTTATAATCAACAATACCTGCAAACCAAAAATAATGAATGACACTAAACAAAAGCAGGAAAAAGTGACAAGATATTATGACAGAATTGCAAAAATATACGATTTGATTTCTTCCAAATCTTATTACAGCAAACCGAGAGACTTAGCTATAAAAGAACTGAATTTGGACAAGAATCAAAATGTCTTGAATATTCCGTGTGGAACTGGACAAAACTTCGAGTATTACCAACATTATCTTTCAAACACGGGAACAATCATTGGAATAGATTTATCTGATGGTATGCTTGAAAGAGCACAGAATAAAATCGACAAAAACAAATGGGAAAACATTCAGCTTTTTACCGCGGACGCTACCAAAATTAATACGGAATGGATTAGTATAAATATCAAACAAGATTTAAAATTTGATTCCATTCTATGTGATTTAGGACTTTCCGGATTTCCTGAATGGGAAAAGGTAATTGATAACCTTATTTCATTGCTAAAACCAAATGGGAAAATAGTAATAATGGACTGGTATATTGACAAACCTAGTCTGAGAGGCAGTTTTATTAAGTGGATTGGGAAAGGAGAAATCAATCGACCTTTGTATCAATATTTGGAGAATAAAGTAATAAATTTCAAACTCAACAATACTTTTAAAAAAGGAGATGTGTTTGTTGCTTCAGGAACTAAAAAAGAATAAAACCAGCGGGTAACCGTTTATCTGAGAAATAGGTGTAATAGTCATAAATCGCTGCACTTTACTCGTATCAAACTTTGTGCTTATTCGAAAATTTAGTGCTTCGAAAACGCCTACTTTTCCTATACTAAGCATTAGCAGTCATTGTAATAGACAACCCTAAGCAGTAAATTATATCTTAACAAAATGTTCAACAAACTAAAAATATATTGTAACACTTTTGTACCTCTGACTGACAATGAACTAAGTCTTATAGACAAGTATTTCGAACTCAATATGCTTAAGAAAAAAGACTTTTTACTTCAGTACGGAAAAGTTTGCAATTTCATTGGTTTTATAGCCAGAGGCACTATCAGACATTTTCATATTAAAGAAGGAATGGAAAAGACCTGTGATATCTCTTTTGAAAATTCTTGGGTAACTGATTTTCAGAGCTTTACACAGCATACTTCTTGCATAATGAACTTGCAGGCTATGGAAGACACAACAGTTTTTATGATTCGAAAAGAAAACCTTCACAAACTTTACCATGAATGCACTAGATATGAGACGTTTGGCCGCCTGATGGCAGAACAAGTCGCCCAGAGAGCAACAGAAATTGCAATGTCATTATCATCTGATAAACCAGAAGAAAGGTTTAAGAATTTATTACTGAAGCAGCCAGACCTGTTTCAAAGAGTTCCACAAAAATATATAGCTAACTTTTTGGGTGTGAGTCCAGAGAGTTTAAGCAGAATTCAAAAGAGAATTCATAGCAAACAAAAATCTTAACTTAAGTCATCGTCTGTAGAAGCCTTGTCATAGCACTTTTGTATCTCATCTGAACAGGTTAAAAATGAAATGCAAATTATTCACTTTAATTATTACAGCAATGACAATCACAAATGGCTTAAAAGCACAGCAATTGGACTTTTCAAAAGTCCAAACCCATGAACATCAATTAGACGATGTTATGGAAATTATTGACACGGTGGCATTGAAAGTAAAACTCAAAGAGGTTAAAGAACAATTTCAAAAAGAACCAACAGAAATAAACAAAGTTCGTCTTGGGATTATCTACCACGAAACTGCTCTAAATCTTGGGTTCTTGGCGAAAACGAGTTTCAAGGGATACTCAAAAAAAAGTTATGATATTTTGAGTGAATTGTACCTTGACCCAAATGTAACAATTGAGTTATTGCCATTTATTACATCTTATAGAGCATCAGCACTTTCTTTGCTTGGTGGAGAAACGATGAAGTTGGGTTTATTGGGCCGTGCTTTTAAACTTTTTGATGAGAGTATTCAAAAGTATGGTGATGTGAGTTATTCCCCAGAATTTTTAAGAGGAAGCGTTGCAGAAAATTTACCTTGGTTTTTCTTTTCAAAAAGGAAATTTGCCAAAATTGATATGCAATCTATTATTGACAAACAGCTTGTAAACAGTGAGTTTGCCAATTGTAAAATTATGAGTTTTGTGTTTTGGGCTTGGGCAAATCAATGGCAAAGTGGTAAAAATAAAGCCCAATCATTGATTTATCTTGACAAAGCAATAGCATTAGACCCACATTATAAAGCAGGGCGACAAAGAGCAGAAGACTTAAAAGCTAAAATGATGACATGAAATTATAAACAAGGAATCTTATAGTATTGGGCTTCTGCAAAAAAAAAGCATTTCAAAACAGCAGGAATTGTAATTGTTTTAACCTTGACTTATCATTATACCGTCTTACAAGTGATTGATGAATAATTGTTTATCATTGTTATTCTGTCTTCTTGAATCAATGCCGACCAGAACCTTTTATAGTTAATCCGATTGAAGAAGCAGGATATGAAATAAAAGCACTTCTTCCTGAAAAAAATCCTAATGAAGAATTGAAGTAAAAACGATATGCAATACTATGACTTTAAAAAGTATGCTATCCACCAAAAACTTAATTAATGGGTATAAGTCTTTAAAACTTGACGTTTTTCGAGCAGACGCTTACGAAGGATTTAAGCTGTTTGACAATGAAGGGGGGCAATAAACCTTTGGAAGAGTTTAAACATCAAGTGAATGACTCAACAGAAATAAGAATTACGGAATTTGGTGAATACTTTTATGAGAGCAGCGAAAAATAAAAAGGCATGCTGCTAACAATTAGGCTCTAATGCAGCGAAGTTGGCAGTCTTTGGCAAAGCCAGTCAAACTTCGGCACTTTGCAAAGCTCAGCATAAATTCTTTGGAGTAGGTGACGAGTCTCCTAGGTTGAGCTGTAGCTAGATAAGACTTTTGGCCTTCTTTGACCGCCCTTTGAACATTCCAGTATGATATCCATCAAAGGACAATCATTCAACCCGTTTTATTCATTAGAAAATCTCCCGATAGTTTTATCGGGACTGAAGCTAAATTGCTTCTAATCAGTTTGTAAACCCATTTAAACTCAATCACCAGAACCCTTCGACAAAAAACTCAGGGTAAACCGCTATGATAATATCTTTTAAATGTCTGATTTATTCCACTTTAAAACTCATTACGATTCTCCAATGCCTAAACCGGGTTAAACAATTACTCCGTAGAAACCATGCTTAATGGCGTTTTTGTAAGACGTTTCAAATCAGTTAGTTCTGTTTTTAGATATGTGTTTCACTGCTGAATCATGAGAAATCGTGGAGGCTTTTCCACAGGAATAGGAATTTAAGCTTGTAGAATGAATGCTACAGTGCATTTTAAATCTATATCAAAGCTAAGAAATGAAAAAGTTACTTATAACCTTATTAATTGCAGCAGGTGCAGTGTCATGCCAAAGTACCAACAAAGCGGAAGAGACCAATACAGTAGAGGCCGCAGCTACTTCTGAGGCTGCAGGAACAGAGGAATCTAAAAATGTAAACAGAAAAGAAAAAGAAGACGGTAAAGTCTCCGACAGCTCTGCATGGGATAAGCTGTTGAAAGATCATGTAAGCAAAAGCGGCGAGGTAGACTATAAAGGCATGATGAAAGACAAAGAAAAACTAGACGGGTATTTGGCTGATATTTCGGCAAACGCTCCCGCAAAAAACTGGTCGGACGACGAAAAAATGGCTTATTGGATAAATGCATATAACGCTTTCACCGTAAAATTGATTTTGGATAATGCCGATAAAGGCATTACCAGTATTAAAGATATTGGACCCAAAAATCAGGTGCCCTTTATAAATACACCTTGGGATATCAAATTTATTGAGATAGAAGGAGACAAATATGATCTAAATAACATTGAACACGGTATATTAAGAAAGGACTTTAAAAAAGATCCACGATATCATTTTGCACTGGTTTGTGCTGCAGAATCGTGTCCTAGACTTAGAAATGAGGCTTATACTGCCAAGAAATTGGATAAGCAACTAGACGAGGAAGCGACATATTTCTTTAATAATGAGGCCAAAAATAAAATTAACGCTAATGAGGTAACCATAAGTCCTTTGTTTAAGTGGTATAAAAAAGATTTCGAAAGAGAGATGTCCATTACGGAATGGATTAATAAGTATTCTGATGATAAGATAGATAAGAAAATGAAAGACTTTAAGTATGCCGACTACAGCTGGAAATTGAACGGAAAATTCTAGATTAACTTTTTCGCGTTTTAGTTTAAGCAAGCCGTCTATGGAATTTCCATAGGCGGCTTTTTTAGTAACTTCCTCGTATCTTTGCATGTAGATTTATCTCTACACTTTATGGCACGGTACGAACTTTTAATTATCCTTGTATGTGTATATGTATTCTAAGACGCAAAAACAATAATGAGCAAACCTAAACCGCAGAAAGAAATCTTCTTAACAGAGAAACTAGACAAACGACTTTCAGAATTTAAAAGCGGGTTGGATTTCGTTTTTAGATTTTTTAAAGAGCTGGGTTCTGGTAATTTGGTTTGGTCGGAATTTATGAACCAATGCTATCAGGTGGGTTTAAAATCTTTACCATTGATTAGCTTAACGGGTTTTGTGACGGGCTTGGTTTTTACCCAGCAGTCTAGACCCTCGCTTCAGGAGTTTGGTGCTACATCTTGGCTGCCTAGTTTGGTAGCCATTGCTATTGTAAGAGCATTGGCTCCCTTGGTTACTTCCATCATTGCCGCTGGTAAGGTGGGTTCTAATATTGGAGCAGAGCTTGGTAGTATGAAAGTGACAGAGCAAATAGACGCCATGGAGGTTTCCGCCGTAAATCCATTTAGTTTTTTGGTGGTTACTCGGGTTTTAGCTACCACCATCACCATTCCTATTTTGTCGTTTTATACCGCTGCTGTGGCTCTTTTGGGTTCCTTTATCAATGTGAATATGAATGAGCAGACTAACTTTACAGCCTATTTGTTAGCGGCTTTTGATAGTATCGTTTTCTTGGATATTACCTCTGCTTTAATTAAAGCCATCCTTTTTGGTTTTACCATAGGTATGGTGAGTTGTTACAGTGGTTTTAATGCTGAAAAAGGCACATTAGGGGTAGGGAAAGCGGCCAATACCGCGGTAGTTAGGTCTATTTTCTTGATTTTTATTATAGAAATATTTGTAGTTCAAGTAACAAACTCGATAAGATGAAAAACGAAGTAATATCGATAAGCGGGTTATATAAGGCATTCGGGAGTTTGAAGGTGCTAGAAAATGCTGACCTATCTCTGGTCAATGGGGAGAATTTGGTGGTATTGGGTAAATCTGGTTCTGGTAAATCTGTATTGATTAAAATTATTGCGGGTTTAATAAAACCCGATGCCGGAAAAGTGAATGTATTGGGTTATGACATGACCAGAATTACAAAAGAAGAGCTTCTGGAACTGCGATTGAAAATTGGTTTCTGTTTTCAAAGTTCCGCTTTGTATGACAGTATGAGCATCAAAGAAAATATTGAGTTTCCATTGAAATATGCCCTGAAAAGAATAACTCAGGCCGAAATCAATAAAAGGGTAGATAGGGTACTGGAGGCGGTAGGTTTGGAGCAAACCAAAGATCAAATGCCAGCGGAGCTTTCTGGAGGTCAAAAGAAGAGAATTGGCATAGCAAGAACCATTGTGATGAACCCTGAGGTCATTCTTTATGATGAACCTACGGCGGGACTAGACCCCATTACTTGTGTAGAAATTAACGACCTTATGAATCAGGTCAAAAGAGAATATAAATCGAGCTCTATCATTATTACCCATGATCTTACCTGTGCCAAACAGACGGCAGATACGGTAGCGGTATTATTGGATGGTAGATTTGATCGAACTGGAAATTTTGAAGATATTTTTAATACAAACGCAGAAGAAGAAATTAAACAATTTTACGATTACAATTTCATCAGGAACGAAGTAATCCTATAAAAAAAAGAAAAATGGAGACGACTAAGAGAAATGCTAAAGTGGGCCTTTTTATGCTGATAGGCTTGATAATTTTTGCTGGAGTGGTATTGCTGATAAGTAATATGAGAAAGATTTTTGTCCAGACAATACCTGCGGTAGCGGTCTTTGAAGACGTGGCCGGACTAAACAAAGGAAACAATGTGTGGTTTTCTGGTGTAAAAGTAGGGACTGTGGCAGACCTAGAGTTTATTCCTGGAAAAGGAGTGGAGGTTACTTTTGAGATTGAAGAGAAATCTCAAAAGTATATTTATAAAGACGCCGACGTTAAAATTAGCACAGACGGTTTAATTGGAAATCCTATTTTGGTGATTAGTGCAGGAGATGTTAAATCTGGGATGATAGAAAGTGGACATAGGTTTAAAGTGAGCAAGGAAGATTCGCAGCAAGACATGATTAAAACCCTTCAAGAAAACAATAAGAATATTCTTGCCATCACAGAAGATTTAAAAGGAATTATGAGTGGTATTTCTGAGGGGCAGGGTTCCATAGGAAAGCTCTTAAAAGATGACCAGCTTTATAATAGTGTAAACCAAACGGTGGCTAAACTGCAGGCCATGGCTACAGACGCCCAGGGTTTTGCTAAAAACCTTAATAAATTTTCAGGAGATTTAAGCAATCCTAATGCATTACCATATCAGCTGACACATAATACCACCATAATGCCAGCATTGGAGAAGTCTACCGATAATCTTATGACAGGTACTGATGCCCTGAAGTCTACGCTTTCTGAGGCTAATTTATTAGTGACAGACGTTAGAAAGGACGTTAATCAAATCACCAATAATATTACGAACAATAAGAACAGTACTTTAGGTGTGCTTTTAAATGATAAAGCTTCGGGCGACAACTTAAAAACTACGCTGGATAATGTGGCATCGGGTTCAGAAAAATTAGACGAAAACTTAGAAGCTTTAAAGCATAGCATATTCTTTAGAAGGTATTTTAGAAAGCAAGCCAAAGCAAAAGAGGAGGCTCAAGAGGCCAAATTGGAGGTTCAGAAATAATTTCTTGATTTTTAAATCGTAATAAGATGACACTCAAAAACAAAACGGCCATTGTTACCGGTAGTAGCAGTGGAATTGGAAAGGCGATTGCATTAGAAATGGCAAGGAAAGGTGCCAATGTCATCGTAAATTATCGTTCTTCTGAAGAAGAGGCATTGGAGGTTTTGGCAGAAATTAAGCTGCTCACAGACGGGTTAGCCATCAAGGCAGATGTGTCTGATGAAGAACAGATGAAAGTACTTTTTGAGCAGACAGTGCAGAAATTTGGCAGAGTGGATATTGTAGTAGCCAATGCTGGTTTACAAGTAGATGCTCCGTTCTTAAAAATGGACTTGAAACAATGGCAAAAAGTAATAGATGTCAATCTTACGGGTCAGTTTATTGTCATGAATTTGGCTGCCAAACAGTTTATGAAACAAGAACATAAAATGGGTGAGGCTCGCGGAAATATTATCTGTATGAGCTCCGTTCATGATGTGATACCATGGGCAGGTCATGTCAATTATGCGGCTTCTAAAGGTGGCGTATCAATGCTCATGAAATCTGTGGCTCAAGAATTAGCACCTGAAGGCATTAGGGTAAACGCCATTTCGCCGGGTGCCATCAAAACCAGTATTAATCAGGCGGCGTGGTCTTCTCCAGCCAATCTGAAAGAATTAAATAAACTGATACCTTATAAAAGAATAGGACAGCCTATTGATGTGGCTAAAGCGGCAGTATGGCTAGCCAGTGTAGAAAGTGATTATGTGGTAGGGGAGACCCTGTATGTAGATGGCGGCATGACCCTTTACCCAGAGTTTAGCGATAACGGATAACTTAAAAACGTGCATACCAAAAGGCCTGCACGTTTTTTTGATTCGCTCACTTTAAGATTTATATAAAGCAGTATCCAGTGAGCACTTCTGCTTCGCTACTATTTTTCTTTATATCCTTTTTTCTACTTTTTGTATTTAGAGCTGCTATGGTAAATCCTAGAAAACCTAGGG
>NZ_JBSRVI010000152.1:0-9651 GCF_055134445.1 Arcticibacterium sp. | reverse complement strand
TAATAACTCTATCCGTCGCCTTTTCTATGGTCATATCTAAATTAGCATGAACAGAAGCCACAACGAAATCAAAAGTAGCTAAGATTTCATTTTCGTAATCTAAGTCACCGTCTCCAAGAATATCAGATTCGATGCCTTTTAAAACTTTAAAAGGTGCCATTTCCCTATTGATTTGGTCTATTTCTGTTTGCTGCTGTACCACTTTTCCTGCTGGTAATCCATTGGCATAGGTGGCCGTTTGAGAATGATCCGCAATCCCGAAATAATCTAAGCCTAAAGCTTTGCAAGCTTCAGACATTTCTTTCAGTGTATTTTTGCCATCGGAATACTTGGAGTGATTGTGTAAACTACCTCTCAAAGCTTCCCAAGAAATCAAATCATCATTTGAATTCTCTTTTATCCAATCAAACTCGGCCAAACCTTCTCTCATTTCTGGGAGAATATATTTAGAACCAAAACCTGCATAATAAGCCTCTGAAGACTCAAAAATATTGGATTTTATAAAGTGATGAAAATTCCCAGCAATTTCAGGCAAAACTGTCTTAAGATGCTCTTCAGACGCATTCGATATCAGTTTTTCTTGCTCAAAAATATCATCCTGCACAAATTGGATTTCTATCAATATATTATTTTCACCATAAAACCCTCTCCAAGTAAAAGGGGAAGACGCCTTCATATCTTCTCTAAAAGCTTCTTCTAATTTGGCCTTCCCTTCCAGACCACCGCTGACTAAAAAAGACAGTCCATCTACAGTTTCCAGCTTTCTTGGGATAGCTCCCACTTCCTCTACTTTAGGAAATATTAAACTTAATTTCTCCAATATTTCCCCAGAAAGCTCTGCGGCCTGGTTCATTCTTAACTTCCCTGACTGCTGGCGTAAGAACAATAATGATTCTAATATTTTCTCTTGTGTCTTTTGACCAAAACCTTTGGTTTCTGCAATTTTCCCACTCTCGCAAGCAATTTGCAATTCATTCAAATTATCAATCCCTAACTCCTCCCATAGTGTTTTTATCTTCTTAACACCGATACCCTTTACTCTAAACATCTCCAAAACCCCTTCCGGCGTTTTATTGATAAGTTCTTGAAGTTCTTTTGTAGCACCTGTGGCTACTATTTGAAGAATGTTGTCGGCCATAGACTTCCCTACCCCTCTGAGTTTCATTAACTCGGCTTCAGACATGGTGTCCAAGTCTTCCTCTAACCTATCCAGATTATAAGCAGTGCTACCGTAAATTTTAGCTCGAGTTTCATCTTCTCCGTGCAATGTCATGAGTTTACTAGTAAGCTCTATGACATCTGATATTTCTTTATTACTCATTTTTCTAGGGTCTCTTTTCCGAACTTATTTTTTGTCGATGATCATTCTTATCTTAATGCTAAATAAAGCAAAAAGTAGTGTCATGAATGGGCTAATGATATTAAAAATAGCATAAGGCAAATAGGCCATTGTATCTACCCCTAGTACATTTGACTGGTAAGCTCCACAAGTATTCCAAGGAACTAATACCGATGTAACCGTTCCACTATCTTCTAATGTTCTACTCAAATTTTCAGGAGCTAGTCCTTTATCCTTATAAGCCGTTTTAAACATTTTCCCGGGAACTACAATGGCCAAATATTGATCTGAAGCCGTAAGATTTAAAGCTAAACAGCTTGCTACCGTACTTGCAAAAAGACCAAAAACACTCTTGGCCATAGACAATAAAGAGCGTGAAATTTTATCTAAAGCTCCTATAGCCTCCATAAAGCCACCAAAGGTCATGGCACATATTATAAGCCAAATGGTATTTAACATTCCTGCCATACCTTTAGATTGAAACAAATCTACCAATTCGGCATTACTTGTTTCTATGCCAGCTGGGCCAGATATGGCGTTAATAATTCCTTTATATGCAGCAACGAAATTCAATTCTTGTTCTCCGGCTACTTTTAAAACAATATCTGGCTGAAAAACCAACGCTAAAACAGCACCGCCAATAGTTCCGATGAACAAGGCTATTAAAGGTTCTGTCTTTTTAATAATTAGAAATATCACTAAAACTGGAACAATAAAGAGCCATCCGTTGATATCAAAAGTGGCCAAAATGGCATTTTGCATATCTGAGACATCCACATCTCCCTGTCCACTTTGCATCAGGCCAATCACCACAAAAATGATGAGTGTAATTACAATACTGGGAACCGTTGTGTAAAGCATGTATTTAATGTGCGTAAATAAATCTGTACCTGCCATGGCTGGTGCAAGATTGGTGGTATCAGACATTGGTGATAATTTATCTCCAAAATATGCTCCTGAAATAACAGCCCCTGCCACCATACCCAAATCAAAACCTAAGGAATTTCCTATGGCAATTAAAGCAATACCTACGGTGGCCGTAGTAGTCCAAGAGCTACCTGTGGCAATTGAAATAATAGAACAGATGACCACACATGCTGGAAGGAATATAGAAGGGCTTAAAACCTCTAACCCATAATAAATCATAGCAGGGATAATTCCACTAATTAGCCATGTTCCAGATAAAGCACCAACAAACAGCAAAATCAATATGGCACTGGAAGTGGTTTCTATATTGTTTGCAACTTTGGCTATCATCGTTTCAAACGAAATTTTTCTCCTAAAACCAATTAAAGCTGCCACCGCCCCGCCTACCAATAATGCGAATTGATTTGAACCAGAAAGGGCATTGTCTCCGAAAACGTAAACGTTAAAACCTAAAATAGCGACAAGGAAAACCACGGGAATAAGTGATTCAATGATTGAAATTGAAGAAGATTCTTTGGTCATTTATATGCTGATTGAAATTAAATTCAAATATAAAACATTTTTAAGCCTTAAAGGGCTTGAATGATATCTCATAAACTTCCAAACTAATTCAAAAATTAGCCAGAACAAAAACATTATTTCCGTTTTTACATAAATTCCCTTTATTTTGTACAAATTTTTATGCCGATGATTAACATGATTGTTCTTTAACACCTGCCTCTAGGGTGTTTCGTATTCTTAATTATTCTTTTCACATCGAAAGAACAATCATTTTATATGAAAAATATTTTCAAATTATTTAAAGACGCCCTAAAAGGCGACGAAGACAGAGACTATACGGCTCTAAGTATAAACAAAGGAATTTTCCTTTTATCGGTACCCTTGGTTATCGAAATGTTTTTTGAGGCATCTTTCGCTTTAGCAGATGCCTTTTTTGTAGCCAGGTATGTAGGTACGCTAGGCGTGGCTGCTGTAGGTTTAACAGAGTCTGTTTTAACACTTATTTACTCCATTGCTTGGGGCCTTAGTGCCGCTGGGGCTGCTGTTATTTCTAGACGGATTGGCGAGAAAGAAAACCAACAAGCTGGAGTAGCTCTTGCCAATGTCATTGTAATTTCGGTTGTCCTGGGTATGGTCATCGCATGTTTTGGTTATTTTTTCTCCCAAGACATATTGCGGTTTATGGGTGGCTCTCCAGAATTAATTGCGGAAGGTCAATGGTATACCAAAATCCAGTTTCTTAGCTCCCCTATCATCATTCTTCTTTTTACTTTAAGTGGTTCTCTGAGAGGTGCTGGAAGTGCCTCATTAGCAATGCGATCGGTCATCATAGCCAATGTCTTAAACATCGCATTAGATTACCTTTTTGTCCCAATAATGGGAATGGGTATTAAAGGTGCGGCCATAGCCACATTAATCGGTAGGGCTGTAGGGGTTCTATATCAGCTATACATTCTTACGAGTGCCAATAGTAAATTAAGGTTACTTTTTAGAGACTTTCTGATTAAGAAGGCTATCATCTGGAATATTATCAAAATAGCCGCAGGAAGCACAGGGCAGTTTCTTATTCAATCTGCCAGCTGGGTTTTTATGGTACGTATTTTATCCATTTATGGCAGTGAGGTTATTGCTGGTTATACTATCGCCTTAAGGATTATTATATTCACCATTTTACCGTCTTGGGGTCTGGCAAATTCTGGAGCTACTTTGGTAGGCCAAAACTTAGGAGCTGGAAAACCTGACAGAGCCGTTAAGTCTGCCTGGACCATTGCTTATCTTAATATGGGTTTTATGACTTTAATCGCCTTATTTTTCTTCTTGTTTGCCAGACAGTTCATCATGTTTTTTGACTCCACCCCACAGGTGGTTGAAACTGGTGTAAACTGTTTGAAAATTTTAGCGGCTGGTTATATCATTTTTGCCATAGGGATGGTCATAACACAGGCTATTAATGGTGCTGGAGACACCCTCCCTCCTACTATATTTAACCTGATCTGTTTTTGGTTAATCCAAATTCCCTTGGCCTATTATTTAGCAGAAGGTCTTGGTTGGGAAGAAAATGGGGTGTTTGTGTCTATTATAGTTAGTGATACCGCTTTAGCAATTATGGCAGTGTTATATTTTAAAAGTAATCGCTGGCAAAAGAAACAGATTTAACGCTATGTTGTATTTGAGATATGAATTATAATAAATTGATATTTATCTGGTATTAAAGAAAAGAGGAGATTTGCTAACTGCAAATCTCCTCTTTTCTTTAATCAAATAGAACTGTTAAACTATCTATTAATTACAAACCTTTTAGATTGTTCTCCTTGCTCTGTTTTTAGTTTTACGATATAAGAACCTGCATCATAATTGTGCGTATCTATACGGAGATCTAGAGCACTTTCTGTAAGCTTTAAGTTTTCTCCAAAAACCTTTGCACCATTAATTTGATAAACCTCTACTTGGGCATTCTTTGCAGAAGCCAACTTAGCTCTTATATCAATATGGTTTATGGTAGGGTTTGGAGATAGTTTTAAATCAAATAAGTCTGCCTCACTAGCCAAAGGCTTAGGAGCAGGCTTTTGAATAGCTAAATTATCAATAGCCCATCCCCAACCGCTCACCCATTGGTCTGCATAAAGTCTAAACCTTAAAAGCATCTCGGAGCCAGCCGCCGCAGGCAATAAAGCATCATAAATATTAATTTCTCTGTTTCTAAATAATGCTGGAGAAGGCGTTCCATTTGAAGTAGGGTTATCTGCATTTGCAGGTGTTAACGTACTTTCAAATAATTGCTTCCATCCTGAATCTGCATTGGCATCATAACCGTCAGCCAACTGAAACCAAGAACCACCATAATCTAAGGACCCTTCCACGATAACATAGTCCCAAAAACCCTCATCACCAAAAGCAACTCCATCTGTGCCAGGCTCCACCATAACTATTTCATCAAAACTAATGGTAGCCGAATCTGTACTTATCAAAATAGGGTGTCTATAGAGGGCAATGGCATTATAATCAAAGTCTAAGTAAGTACCTCCAGAAACTGGATCATACAGTCCAAGGCCATTTTTATAAGGACTTTCGGTTTGAAGTGCATTATTCGCTAAGCCAGAAGGTGTTAGAATATTAAAACCAGTAGATGCAAAAGCTACTGTAGGTGATTCAAAATCAATAAAATCTTCAGAAATCGTTTCTAATAATGTGGTAGCTACAAACTCATAAACATCTGCAACCACGGGGGACTCGAAGCTGGTTCCACCTGCGGTAGTAGGAATGGTAGTGATATTCCCTGCCTTATCTATGGCTGTCATACTTAGGGTAACCACATCGTTTTCATTCAATGCTGGAATACCCCCTTGTCTAATATAGGCTATATCATCCGATGCACCTTGAGAAAAAGAAGTGTCTGTAACTGCATTAAACTTACGCAATCCAAAGGATGGTTGAGCTATACCATTTATAGCATATTCAACATAAACAGTATCAATACCTGCAGCAAAATCATCCTCCACATTGGCAACAAAATTGACTGGAGAACCGGACACTATTATGGTAGGCGGATAATACTCAATTACTGGGCCCCAAATATCTTTTAAACCTACCTCAAAAGCATAATACAATGTCGGTGCCGATGCTGGGGCTGTTGCTAGGTTCCCTAAATTATCTTTAACAGAGAGGTAATAAAAGAAAATTGAGGTGGGGTCTTTAATTGAAATAGTAGCAGAGTACAAACCATCCGCACCTTTTAATAAAGGAACTTTAGTAGGATCTTTTAATCCTGCGTCTCTTTGTGCAATGGTTCCTGTTTCAGAATCAAGTTCAACATAATTTAAAAATGCCGTTCCTGCTACTATAGTAGTATCACTAAATATTTTTGCCTTAACTAATACTTCTGTAGCTGCTTCAAAGTCCTTTATCCTTTCATGAATAATGGAAGTACCCTTCCATCCCATGTCGGTAAACATATTCATCACTATAGGTCCTACGTCATAATTAATTTCTCTTAAACCTGCAGTGGGTGTCATCAAAGAATTAACTGTACCAGCTGGATAAGTTCTATCATCCAGATGAGAAACACTAGAGCCACTATTAAAAATGGTAGGGGCGTATAATTTTACTTTTGACCCATTATTGTTCGCAATAGCTCTTGGCGAATTGAAAAATAAGTTTTCCGAAATCAACTCATTTCTAAGAGCTGTTGAAGGATTTTTGAATAATGTGGTATCCGTTATTTTTTGTTTCTTTTCGTTTTCTAAAAAAGTATCGAAGATTACCGGAATAGATGTTCCTAAACCGTAATACCCTTGTGTACCTTCTACACCAGTGGAGCCTACAAAACCTAATCCATGACATAATTCGTGAAGCACTACGGAAGTAAAGTCAAACTGCCCAACGGCCGGACTTCCGGTAGTTCCGTAATACCAATTTTGGGTGCTACTGAATCTTGCAACAATATCAAAATCGTCTGGTGAGTTAAGTTGCGTTCCAGAAAGCTTCTCTGCCAGGGCAATTGGATACCATGTATTTGGTTTAGTAGCACCTGCAAAACCTCTATAATAAGTTCCTGGACTTGCAGAACCCAAAACATTAGGTCCTAACTCTTGCCAAAGAGCAATGACATTTATTTTCACATCTGATTTCAGCAATTCTGCCCAAATATCCACAGCTCTTTGAAATGCATCCTGTGCCACTTTCGGCATACTCGGATCATAAAGAACATCGAATTCGGCTTTGTTAGTAGCTGCCGGTCTTAACCTATTCTGAGCCTGTATAGCTTCTTTAATTTCAATAGGAATATCTCTAAAAGTATTTTCATCTATGTGACTAGCTGGGCATACCACTTCAACCCCTTTTTTCCACTCAATTTTTTCTTTGAAATCTCCTCGATCAAACTTTTTTTGTCCAAATGATGCGAGGGCTATAAATCCAAATAAAGCAGATAAAACTTTTCTTTTCATATTTGTCTACAGGATAGGTTTTTGGTAAATATAAATGATAAATCATTCCGATGAATAGTGGAAATGCCTTTTATTTAAAGACATTTATGTCACTTCCTTATTTCTTATACGTAATTCGTTCTTAAAAGGTATGGTTTCTCCTTTAGAAATTCTAGAAAAATATTGGCATTATGAATCCTTCCGGCCGCTTCAAGATGAAATAATAAATTCTACCATCTCTAAAAATAATGTTTTAGCTTTATTGCCAACAGGCGGCGGAAAATCCATCTGTTTTCAAGTGCCAGGATTAATATTTGGTGGTGTTACCATTGTTATCACGCCGCTTATTGCACTGATGAAGGACCAAGTTAGCCAGCTCCGAGACCGAGGTATTTTAGCCGCGGCTATCTACTCTGGCATGCATAAAAGCGACATTGATAGAACCCTAGATAACTTTGTCCTTGGTGACTATAAGTTCCTTTATGTTTCTCCAGAAAGACTTCTGACAGAAATGATGATAGAGCGAACCAAAAGAATGAAAGTAGATCTTCTCGTGATAGACGAAGCTCATTGTATTTCTAAATGGGGACATGATTTTAGACCATCCTATCTGAAAATAATTGAATTCAAAAAATACTGTCCAAAGGCCAATGTCTTAGCTCTGACCGCCACAGCTACAGCTGAGACACAAGCTGATATTCTTCAACAATTAGCTCTTAAAAAACCCGAGGTTTTTAAAATGAGCTTTAAAAGGAAGAACCTTGCCATTCGCTGTTTTGAGTCTTCCAATAAGAATAAAAGTTTGGCGGATCTTATTTCTAGGACTAAGGAATCTTCTATCGTCTATGTGAAAACCAGAAAGGAGACTCAGGAGATTGCTTATTTTCTCAAAAAATGTGGCTTATCAGCTGATTTTTATCATGCTGGGCTTACGAATGAGCTTCGTTTTAAAAAACAAGATGAATGGGTCCAAAATAAAACGCAAGTTATAGTAAGTACAAATGCCTTTGGAATGGGTATTGACAAGCCTGATGTTAGAACAGTTTTTCATCTTCATTTACCAGAAAGTCCTGAATCTTATTACCAAGAAATAGGAAGGGCGGGAAGGGATGGGCAGCCATCGCAGGTTTATCTTATTTACAACGCAGAAGATATTGAAAAACTGAGAATAAACTTAGAGCAAGCTTATCCGACAATAGATATGCTGAGCCAAGTATATCAGTCGCTGTGCAATTTTTTCCAAATTGCCATTGGCTCTCGCCCTAAAGACCTTTATGAGTTTGACGTTTTTGAATTTCATAGCACCTTTGGCTTAAAGGCTATTCCCACTTATTACGCATTAAAAATGCTCGAAAACCAAGGGCTTATAGAACTAAATGACTCTTTTCAATCCCCTTCTCGATTTCAATTTCTTCTTAACAACTATGAATTAGGTCAGCTTCAAGAAAAAAACGCTGCCTTAGACCAGTTTACCAAAACCTTATTAAGAATTTATGGAGGAGAAATTTTCATCAATTCCATTATTATTTCCGAGACGGAAATAGCCAAGGCCTACGGAACCAGCAAACTTCAAGTAGAAAAATTACTCAGAAGGTTGGAAAAGCTAAATATTGGAACTTATTATTGTCAATCTGGGAAGCCTACCCTGAACTTTCTGGGCAATAGGTTTGACGCCAAGCATCTCCCATTAAAACACGCAGAAATAAAAAAGAAAAAGCGAAAAGATGAGTCCGCTATAGAAAGCATGATTTATTACGTTACCAAAACCAAAAGATGCCGAATGGCCCAACTTCAAGATTACTTTGGAGAGGAAAATGCTGAAAATTGCGGTATATGTGATAATTGTCAGGAATTTCTTAAACAAAATTTCAGAAATCAAAAATGCTACGAGATTGGAAAAAGCTTAGAATACTTATTTCCTATAAACCTCAGTGAGCTTGTCCTTCAAAAAGAGACCGCGGATATTAAAATGGAAGAAGTTATCCATTATTTTGTGGACCAAAATAAATGGCAACTAAAAGATGGCAAACTAAGTATCTGCTAAGCCTCAATTGTTTATTAAGACTCCAATCTCAACTTGCAGGACTTTCAGCTCTAAATTTTAGATAAATTGACATTCTCACTGAATAATTATTCAATTACCAATCAATATTATTTTTTATAAATCTCATCTACCTGCTTTTTACTATTTTTGTCCTCGGAATGAAACATCTAAGGCAGTGAACAGAAACGAAAAGAAAATTGCTTTAAATAAGCAAATCAATGACTTCACGGAGGAATTGAAATCGAAGGCAGGAGAATTTAAAAACCTTGGCAAAGACGCCTTGGTGATAGGTGGGATAATAGTGGCTGCCTATTCACTTATGAGACTTTTCACTTCTGAAACGGAAGATGATGAGCCTGAAATATTAGAAATTAAAGAAACTCAGCCGCAGCAGGAGAATTCCATTTTTTCCACAG
>NZ_JBSRVI010000151.1:0-7988 GCF_055134445.1 Arcticibacterium sp. | reverse complement strand
TCCGTCAAAACCAAAGTATGGGTGCCATGCAAAACCTACCGGCATGTTCGTTTCACCTGTATTTATGCCCTCAGCAGTCAGTAGTAACTTACCATCCTTAAGGCTGTACGTTAATATAAGTTCAAAAGGGAAGGGGTAACCCTCGTTATGACCTTCATAAACATATTTTGCCACCAGTTTACTGGCAGTATGGGAAACCAATTCAAAAGATTCAAACGCCACCAAACCATGAATGGCACTATGGCTCTCAACATCATTCTTTTCTAGTGTGTACGTTTTTTCTTCAAAAGTGTAAATGCCGTCTTTAATTCTGTTCGGGAACGGAAATAAAATGGCAGAAGGATATCCTTTTTTAGGGTCTTCTTCCTTTAAAGGGTATTTGATAACATCCACCTCATTTAAACGTAATCCCGTCACCGCTGCCCCGTTGAAAAGTTCAATTTCAACTTGGTCTCCTTTTTTATTCTTAAGTAGTAGCTTCGCCATGTAAATATTTTTGCGGTGCAAAAATAGAAATATTAGGCTTAAATAAACCTTAAAATCTTCTTAAAGACAGATAAGAATTGATATCACCTAGGTTAATATGACCTTGGTTTCAGTCAAGTGGGGGTCAACGCTATAGAAATTAGCTTATTATAGGTAACCTTCAACACCAAGTCCAAATAATGCGAAATCATATTTTACAGGGTCTTTTGGGTCAAAGCCCTTTAAATTTTGAGTTAATTCGACGGCCATTCCCCAGTTTGGCTTCGGAGTTTTAATCAATCCTAGTTTCCTGCCAACGCGTTCCACATGCACATCACAAGGGCAAACCAACTGACTCGGAGATATTTTATCCCAAATACCAAAATCAACCCCCAAGTTATCTTTCCTAACCATCCATCTTAGATACATGTTTATTCTTTTACATGCAGACTTTTTCAAAGGAGAGGAAATGTGCTTTTGAGTTCTCAAGGGGAAATCTTCAAGGTCAAAAAAAACTTTTCTGAAGTTTATCAAGCCTTTCTCCACAGTAGTATCTTCTTTAAGAATGGGTGCAGAAAACGCTCCTTCTAAGCCATTATGGTTTTGGTATATGTTTCTTAAAGCTTCTATGAAATATAACGTGTCCGTGCCATTAAAAGTCCTATGTTTGAAGTATTCAAACTTTCTTAAATCTGAATCCTGAAAGTTAAGAATGAACTCATACGGACTATTATCCATGAGGTTTAATAGCTCTGTACATTTGTTGATAATGGTTTTCCGTTGCCCCCAAGCTAGTATAGAAGCCAAGAAACCTGAGATTTCTATGTCCTCTTTTGTCGAAAAACGATGCGGAATACAAATAGGGTCATTATCAATGAAACCCTTTTGATTGAAGAATGAGTACTTCTCTTCTAGTAAGGTCTTAAGTTCTTCAAAAGAAAGCATTATTTTTCAGAATCTTTGCCGTTAAGAACTTTAGCCAGAACGCTAGATATAGCAGAAAAGACAGATAAAAAAGCGGTTAATATATATGAAAACAGGGTGATAATGGGATAGAATAATCCAAAAATCACATTCCAAATCACCTTAACAACTTTGTTTTCTTTTTTCAATTATTAATTATTTGGGGCTACAAAATAGGCCACTTCGGCCCTAAACCTTATATCCTTAGGATTTAACTTATAAAAAGCGGAAGGGGAAAGTCTAACTACCGTATTGGTATTATTTCCAGTGTTTGGAAGTTTGCCAATAACCTTGACCACAACTCTATCTCCTGTAGCTTCGTTTTTCACGGTCATTAAAGAACCAAGCGGAGCTGTTCTATGAAGAGCAAGCATTTTATTAGAACTTCTGTCCGTTTCAATTAGCTCAGCAATACCAATCTCGCTTACTTTAGAACCCATTGGGGCATTGGATACTACAAACTTCTCTGGGGTTTTGTCGTCAGGGAATTTACTTGGCATCGAAGCTGCGATATGCTCTTCGTAGTTCTGTTTAGAAGTTCTGATGATTAAAGTTTGACCAGCGTTTATGTCATTTTCTTCAATTCTATTGACTTTCTTTAGCTTATCTATATCTACATTATATTTCTTACTAATACTATATAGTGTTTCCTGTGGCTGTACATGATGCACGGTGCTAATTTCTCCCGAACTCTCTGAAGAAGGGCTAGCAGAACGTTCACTAACAACAGATGGTAATGTACTCTCTATAGTATTTGAAGATTTATGGATTGGGAACTTTAGGATTTGGTTCACATAAATATTACTGCCGCCCCTTAAAGATGGATTTGCGATGTAAACTTCAGCAGAGGAGCAATTATATTTTCTAAGTAAGCTGTAAAGTGTTTCATCCGCATTAACTTTGTGCTCAACAAAAGCTTTGTTAGAATCGTTTTGTGAAACGAGTGAGTCTGCCGGTGCAATTTTTGAGGCGTATACTTGGGAACAAAGTAAAATGCCAATAGCAATTGTTATTATCTTTTTCATTTATTTATTAGGAAGCGTTATTGTAACAAATGTAAATAATTTATCCATTTAATGTGGATTAGAGGATTGAAAAAAACAAATCTCGTATATTTAAAACTTTCAAATCACCTATAATATTGAAGATTCTAGGAATAATTCCAGCACGTTATGGTTCTACCCGATTTCCGGGTAAACCTTTAGTAGATGTTGGTGGTAAAACGTTGATACAGCGTGTTTATGAGCAAAGTCGCAAATCAGAGCTAATTAGCGATTTAGTGGTGGCCACAGATGATATTAGAATAAAAGACCATGTAGAGTCATTTGGTGGACAAGCTATCCTCACATCGGAGCTACATCCTAGTGGAACCGATCGTTGTGCTGAAGCGTACCTTAATATGAAACAGTCGAATGACTATGACTATATTTTGAATATTCAGGGAGATGAGCCATTCATCAGAACAGAGTTAATAGATGAGGTCATAGGTTTACTAGACTTTAAAACAGAAATAGCTACAGCGGTAAAGCAGATTAAAGATTTGGAGACGCTCCATGATCATAACGTAGTTAAAGCCGTTTTGACCATGAGAAAGCAAGCCTTGTATTTTAGCAGGCAAGCGATTCCATTTGTAAGAGATGTGCCCAAAGAAGATTGGCTGGAGCATTCAAAGTTTTATAAGCATATTGGCATATATGCTTTTAGGAATGATGTTTTGGAGCAAATAGTGAAATTACCGCTAAATATTTTGGAAAGTACCGAGAAGTTAGAGCAATTAAGATGGCTTGGGTATGGATACAAAATAATGGCGAAAGAGACAGATTATGATAGCATAGGTATTGACACGCCAGAAGATTTGAAAGGTTTAAGCTATAATTAGCAATAAAACCGTGGTTTTAGTCATTATTAATACCTAAAACCAAAGTTAAAAGAAGCCAAATTATGAATAATAGATACTCCATCCTGTGGGCGGATGATGAGATAGATTTACTGAAACCATACATCGTTTTTCTAGAAGGAAAAGGATATGACGTAACCCCAGTACCAAGTGGCTCAGATGCTTTAGATAAGGTTCAAGCAAATAATTATGATATAGTTTTCTTAGATGAAATGATGGCTGGTATGAGTGGTTTAGATACACTTGCCGAAATCAAGAAAATAAAGCCTTCCATTCCTTGTGTGATGATTACAAAATCTGAAGAGGAACATATCATGGAGGAAGCTATCGGCTCTAAAATAGCAGATTACCTTATTAAGCCTATTAACCCCAATCAAATCTTGATGTCGGTTAAAAAGCTTTTGGATAACAAAAGATTGGTATCTGAAAAGACCAATATGAGTTACTCTCAGGAGTTTAGAAATTTGGCAACACAATATAATGATAGAATAGACCATAATGAGTGGGCAGACATCTATAGGAAGTTGGTTTATTGGGAATTAGAGCTGGAGAAGTCTGCTGATAAATCTATGGAAGAGGTTTTTGAGATGCAGAAAATTGAGGCTAATAGCAAGTTTTCTCAGTTTGTGGAGGAAAATTATGAAGACTGGATCTGTGACCCAAATGTGGATAGGCCGGTGATGTCTCACCACTTAATGAAGAAAAATGTATTCCCATTATTAGAAGAAAATTCTCCATTATTCTTTATTCTAATTGATAATTTCAGATATGACCAATGGCAAGTCATCAGAGATGTTATAACGGAATTTTTCACTGTAGAAACAGAAGAGACCTATTATTCTATCGTGCCTACGGCTACTTCTTATGCCAGAAATGCCATTTTTTCAGGAATGACTCCTTTGGAAATGTCTAAGAAGCATCCAGACTTATGGGTCAATGATGAAGGTGATAATGAAGATGGTTTGAATAAGAATGAGAAAGAGTTTATGGAAAGGCAGTTGAAGAAAGCCAACAAAAAGATCCGATTCTCTTATAATAAAATCATCACCAATGCTCACGGAAAGTCTTTGAATGACAATTTTAATAACTTGCTTCAAAACGACCTAAACTGTATCGTTTATAATTTTGTGGATATGCTGTCGCATGCTAGGACAGATTCTGTTATGATAAAACAGCTAGCCCCTGATGAGGCTGCGTATCGTTCTATCACTAAATCTTGGTTCGAGCATTCCAGTTTATTAGATTTGTTGAAAATGGTAGCTCATAATAAAGGAAGGGTTATTTTAACGACAGATCATGGGATGGTACGAGTTAAGAACGCTAAGAAAATAGTAGGAGATAGGAACGTAAATACCAATCTGAGATATAAGCAAGGTAAAAATCTTAATCTTACAGATAAGAAAGATCATGTGGTAGAAGTGAGGAGACCAGATGATTTCGGACTACCGAGTCCTAATGTTTCTACTTCTTATTTCTTCGCTACAGATGATCACTTCTTTGCCTATCCTAATAACTTTAATTATTATGTTAGTCATTATAAAGATACATTCCAGCATGGCGGTATCTCGATGGAAGAAATGATTATCCCTTGTGTTTATTTAAAGTCTAAGTAATGCGTTTAATTCCCGTACTAGTGGTTTTATTTATTGGTCTTCAAACTAAGGCACAAGAGGTAGATAAAGGCTCCTGGTACGGGCATTTAGTTATAGGGTCGGCGGTTGGTGATTATAAGGATTATCTTGAAAATTATGGCGTAAAGAAGACCAAAGTAGGTTTGGATTTTGGCTATTTATTTAACATTCAAAAGAAATCGAAGGTAAATTCACCTATGCAAATAGGAGCGGAGATAGGCTTTATGCCTTTAGGCACAGACAATGTCAGTAGCCAAGTGGGTGGGAATTTCACACATGCTCATCGCTCTTTTAGGTTTAATGGACTCGCTAGGTATAGACCTATTCTCTCTGCAAGTGCAGTAAATCCCTTTTTTGACCTTTTCTTTGGGCCGGAATTAGTAACTTCAAGAGTGTCTGAAATATTATCTTCTGACGAAACTGTCAATGTTTTGTCCTATGCTAAATGGACTAAGAATTATGGTGTTGGCGGAGGCCTTGGTTTTAAAAAAGAAAATAGAAATGGTCAGCTGAGGTATATTGATATAGGTTTATATTATAAGTACTCAGAGAAAGTAAGGAGTATAAGAAGAAACTCCTTCTTTATATTATCTGATGGTAGCACAGGTTATGAAGAAACCATTGTTAAGCCTACCACCATTCAAATAAAATTAGGACTTACAGGTTTTCTGTAAGGTCGCTTAAAGTCCCTTTGTCGCAATAGACCGTTCTTCTCGGGAATCTTTCAATCAATTCTAAATCATGTGTGGCCATTAAAACGGCGGAACCTGAATCTTGATTTATTTTGAGGAACAGTTTTAATATTTCCAAAGACTTTTCTGGATCCAAATTTCCCGTAGGCTCATCGGCCATGATTACTTTGGGGTTATTTAATAATGCTCTAGCAATGGCGATACGCTGCTGCTCTCCGCCAGAAAGCTGATGCGGCATTTTACTTAGAATATCTGGAAGTCCCACTTGAACTAACACTTCTACAATCCTCGTGTTGATGGCGGACTTATCTTTCCAGCCCATAGCTTTTAAGAAAAACTCTAAGTTGTGTTTGATGCTCCTGTCGGTAAGTAATTGAAAATCCTGAAATACTATTCCTATCTGACGCCTTAGCATCGGTATTTCCTTTTTGGTTATTTCATGAAGATTATAACCCGCTACTGAGGCTTTACCTTTTTCAAGCCATAATTCAGCGTATAATGTTTTAAGCAATGAAGATTTACCGCTTCCGGTCTTGCCGATCATAAAAATGAACTCGCCATCTTTTACATTCAAATTTACATCAGACAGAATTAGATTGTCTTTTTGATAGATGTCGGCATTGCTTACTGATATAACCATAAAGAAGGTTCAAGTTTAATAAACACAAAGATAATCTTTGGTATCTATTTCTTGAACCTTCTTAGAATAATGTTATAAATACTATCCGTTTACTTTAGCGTGGTCAGCTAAGAATGTAGCTAAACCGCTATCTGTAAGTGGGTGTTTTAATAATGCTAATATGGCAGATAATGGGCCTGTCATAACATCAGCACCTATTTTAGCACATTCTAGAATGTGTATAGAGTGACGAACCGATGCTGCTAATATTTGAGTAGGGTAGCCGTAGTTATCGTAGATAGTTCTGATATCATCAATTAACTGAAGACCATCTGAAGAAATATCATCTAATCTGCCAATAAAAGGAGAAACATAAGTAGCACCTGCTTTGGCAGCCAAAAGAGCCTGACCTGCAGAGAATACTAAGGTACAGTTCGTTCTAATTCCTTTTTCAGAGAAATACTTAATCGCTTTAATTCCGTCCTTAATCATCGGAACTTTAACCACTATTTGGTCGCTGATTTTAACTAATTCTTCTCCCTCCCTTACTATGCCTTCAAAATCCGTAGAGATAACTTCTGCACTTACATCACCATCTACAATATCACAAATGGCTTTGTAATGATTTTTAACATTTTCTGCTCCACCAATGCCTTCTTTGGCCATTAGGGAAGGGTTGGTAGTTACGCCATCTAGAACACCTAGGTCTTGGGCTTCTTGAATATCCTTTAAGCTTGCGGTATCAACGAAAAATTTCATTTTTAATGTAGAGTAAGGGTAAAAAAAAATGGCAAATTCACCGCTACGACCACCTACCCTTGCTGCCTTCCGGCCCTGGGGGTTTCAGCAGGAGCTGGTAATTTGCCGTCACAAAAGTAGTAGTTTCTGTTTTTCTCCCCAATGATTCTGCATTTAATTTTAAAAAAATATTAAGAGATCATTTAAAAGGCTTTGTGGTCAGTAGACTAGGCAATGATATATATATAAGTATAGCAATATGCTTCTAACAAATAACTAAATTCACGACCGAAAAGAACAATGATATGAATCTGAAAAATATAATACTCTGGCTTACAGTTATATTAATGATACTTTCTGCCGCTGTGCAGTTAAATGATCCAGATCCGTTTACTTGGATTTTGGCTTATTTGTTTGTGGCATTTTTAGGTTTTAAGAAAATTAAAGGAAGAAAGGATGCTTACTGGATGCCGGCATTGGTCTATCTTTTTTGGGGTTTAAATCAGTTTCCACCTGAGTGGGAAGGCGTGCTTTTAAATCAAGTAGGAATGAAAACTTTAAATATTGAACTCGGAAGAGAGTCGCTTGGTCTTATAATATGTGCTTTATTTTTAACGCTTTATAGTTTTATTGACAAGAAATGAAAAACCTTCTATTAATTGTTTTCCAGTTTGTGTTTCTCACAGGCTTTTCTCAATGGAAAAAAAACGATAAGACTTCTAGCCCACTTGGCGTTGAAAATAAATTAGAGTTTGATGCCGAATTTGCCAGTGATGATGCTGGTAATACTTATTACTGTTGGACTGATTTCCGAAATGGGAAAGGTGAGTTATTTGCACAAAAGCTCAATAGATTTGGTGTGCCTCAATGGAAAACCAATGGCGTAAAAGTAGGAACGGTGGTAGACGCGGTTAACTACACTTTAACTTTAAAGAGTATCTACCCTTTAAGTAATGGCAATGTATTTATTGCATGGCATAAGG